>CAZNYE010000331.1:0-3334 GCA_964577185.1 uncultured Pseudomonadales bacterium
GACCTGAACTTGGGCGACATTGTCGGCAAAAAGCATTTCGACAGATTCGGACATGGAATTCTCCTAGGCATTTCTTGAGTAAAAGTTGACTTCATTGACAGGCTCTTCTTTTTTTGAAGGTGATCGATGGGCTAGAGAGCCTCTTGCAAGCGGCACCCGCACGACTTGTAACAGTTCATTTTCTCACAATTGGGAATTCCAAAAGAGCAAAGCACCCTGCTGCCCGCAAGTACGTATAGTTGGGGCTCTCTCATTGATTGCAAGGCGCGGAATTCTGCGGAGTTAGGGAGCCTTGGTCCTAGACCTCAGCAATCGCTGTTTTTCTCGGTTCCAATCGCGTTCCTTCTGGGCCTCGCGTTTATCGTGTCGCTTCTTACCACGCGCCAGCGCAATTTCGCACTTGACCCTGCCTCGTCGCCAATAGAGCGACAATGCGATACAAGTGGCGCCCCGGCGCGAGGTATGTACAAATAACTTGGAGATCTCCTGCGCATGCAGCAATAACTTGCGGCTGCGGGTTGGGTCTGGATGTTCGTGCTGCGCTACAGTTGGCAGGGGCGTGATGTGGGAACCCATGAGCCAGGCCTCCCCCTGACGGACGCGCACATAGCTGTCGCTTAAGTCAGCCCCGCCGAAGCGTAGGCTCTTGACCTCCCATCCGAGCAGGACAAGCCCCGCCTCGAAGCGGTCAAGCAACTCGTAATCGAAGGCGGCACGACGATTGCGCGCGATCTGGCTACCGCCAACCTTTGACTTGCCTGACTTTTTCATGGGTATGACTGGGTGCTGGGGGCACAGACTGACATTAGCATAGGCGGACGATGGCCGCCTCTAATCGACGAAAAGTGAGAATACCTTCCTGGCGCGATGCATACGGTGTGCTTAAGCGAAAGCCCCACAGCCGGGGCCGACCAGCGGTTCAATGAGGTGGCTAGGTCCATTACAATACAATCGATCAAGAAATCCGTGGAGTCGGGAAGGAAACCTTGTCCTTGATAAGACAGGGCAAGCAGGGCATAGTGCCGCCCCGCAACCGTGTCAATCGAATATGCGGAGGTTCATATGAATGCAGAGTCAACAACGCAACGCCAGACTTCGAGACGTGAGCTGGAGCATGCGGAACTGCTTGAACGTGCTCTTGCGCGACCTGGTATTCGCGAGGTGATGATTGTCTACAATGATTGGCAGGAGAAGGATCGAGGTTTAGAAAACTACAGATAGGCGACAAAGACTCCCCATGGGAGTGCCACCACGAATTCCTCGAACGCCCGATTATCGGCGTAAGACAGGGGTTACCAGATTGCCAATTTGGAGCGAGATTCTATCGGAGCTGGCAGAAACTCAGGAACAAGGTGGTCATATTGACTTCGATGGGGTTCGAAGAAAGTACCTAGCAGAACTTCATACGCGCGCTGGCACAGATGTCATTCTCTATGCGTCGGGTTGGCTCCAGAAAAACGAAGCACCCCAGCTCTGGTTTCGATAAGTGATGAAGACATTCAGGCTCTAATGGAGGTTAGCCAAGGGTTAACAGGCGACCGACTTGATCTGATACTGCACAGCCCCGGTGGGTCTCCCGAGGCAGCCGAGGCCATTGTCTCTTATATCCGTCAGCGGTTTTCGCACGTAAGGGTGATAGTGCCACAACTTGCGATGTCCGCCGCGACGATGATCGCGTGCGCCTCCGACGAAATCGCATTGGGTAAGCATTCGTTTCTCGGACCCACGGATCCTCAGATGCTACTTCCGACATCCTTGGGAGCGCGGGCGGTTCCGGCGCAGGCCGTGCTGGAGCAGTTCGACCGCGCGTTGGAGGAGTGTGCAGACCCAGCCAAGCTCTCCGCGTGGCTTCCAATGTTGGGCCAGTACGGTCCCGACTTGCTGGTTCAATGCGGGTCCGCTCTGGAGATGTCGCGTAGCCTGGTGAAAACATGGCTCGAATCGTACATGTTCAAGGATCACGACAATCGCTCAGACCGAGCCGAGAGCGTTTCAGATTGGCTCGCCGATCATGGGCACTTCAAGAGCCACTCGAGGCATATATCCCGAGACGAAGTCGAGAAGCGTGGACTCGAAGTCGTTCGACTAGAACATGACCCTGACTTCCAAGATTTGGCGCTTTCTGTGTTTCATGCAACCACGCATACGTTTGCCGCAACATCGGCAGCCAAGATCGTTGAGAATCATACGGGCCGTGCCTTCATCAAGCATCATGCCGGAGCCGCTCTACCTGCCCTTCAATTCGGCTTGTCCGATCAGCGGGCGTAGCTGCCGATGTCGAATCGCAAAAAACTCATTGAAGTTTCGAGGCTCGACGAATCCGACTATGGTTTCGAACAGGATTGAATCCGAGAGTGCGAGGCTAAAAGCTGGTGCCGAAGATTGCCTTCGAAATCGTCTATCTTGGCCCCGAAGGGCTCTTTCGCAAGCCATTGGAATCCGTGCTGGGCACAAGCCTGGCCGAAGCCATGGCACTTGCGCGCAGACAGTGCTCCGAATTTCCAGAAGAGGCGTGGCAGTGCGAACAGTTCGCGATACACGGGAAACTCGTTGAAGACGCATCACGGCCGATTGCTCAGGGGGCGCGCATAGAGATCCTGCGCCCTTTAGTGATTGATCCGGTGGAAGCTCGCCGCTTGCGGGCGAACCCGAATACAAGCGACTAGCGATTATGGGCGAGTTCGAACAGAGCTCCTCAGACGGCCTCTGTTGCACCCTCCAAGGCGCGACCCGGGTCGAGCGGCTGTGGTGCGCGGGCCATCGTACGCCCAGTCCCTGCAGGAGCCGTGGCCAAACCAGCAATTCTCATTATGGCTGCGAACTCCCGTGTGAAAGTGCCAGATACCCCACAGATTCGGCTACATCACTGCCGAATCGACCCTCAGACAGCCGTGCGGGGGGAGTTCGCAGCCATGAGAATTGGTCGGGCGCAACGCGCCTAGTTTGTTTCCATATTCGGTGCGAGGTCCCCTTGGACTCGCACCAAGGCATCGCCCTCGAAATACACGGTCACGCGTCGATTCACGTTAAAGCCATCGCCGGTTGCTACCGTGTAGATGTAGTCCCAACGGTCGACACGGAAAGGGTTGATGTTCACGGGCTGACCGAGGATGTAAACCACCTGCCGACGTGTCATGCCTGGTCGAAGCTCATCCACCATGCGCTGCGTGAGCACGTTTCCTTGATACACGGTGATCTTGTGTATCTTCGGAACGCCGAATTTAGGCATGGAAATGCTCGGTAGTCGGCCACATCCGGCGACAATCAGGCCAAGGCAGGCAAGTAGTACGAGTTGCTTCAATTCGAATGGATTGCTTGGTACCCTTCTTAGCAT
>CAZNYE010000332.1:0-2691 GCA_964577185.1 uncultured Pseudomonadales bacterium
GGCGACGTGCCGAGCTTCCGGTTGAGTAAGCCGATCGAAGGAGTGGCTAAGGAAGTCTTCCCACCATTGTTTAAGGTCTTTGCCATCAGGCTGCCACGTAACGTTCGACCGAAATTTCGTCGGTCTTCGAACGCATTCGCACAACGTCATGCCATGCCTGCATTTTCAGAAGGAGTTCCATGCTGACACCGAAGCCCTTTTCGAGGCGCAAGGCCATCTCCGGGGACAGTGAAGACTTGCCGTTCAGTAAATCCGACAATGTTGCTCGGCGCACGCCAAGAACGCGCGCCGCTTGGGAAACGTTTAGGTGTAGTTCTTCTATCACCTCATCCCGGACGAAGCAGCCGGGATGAGAGGGGGTCATAGCTACTTCAAGGGGCTTGCTGCTCATTAGTGATAGTCCTCAAGGTTTAATCCTTCTATCTTGCCATCGTTTTCTTTGAACGTAATTCGCCAATTGCCCGATACGGAAATACTCCAATCATTCTTGCGGTCCCCGGAAAGCCGATGGATTCGCCATCCTGGCGGAGACTGTGCGCGAAGGCTATCGATGCTCTCAGCTAAGACCAGTGCGGTCAAGATATTTCGTATTCGGCTCACAAGCTCCGTTCTCAGCAATCGAGTCGAGTCCCGCTCAAGAAACTCTCGCAATCCACGATGGCGAACCGTCCAAATTTCCATAGGCATCATTGTACGGTAACACCGAACATATTGCGATTGCTTGCATCGGTAGGCTCGGAAGAGATCCCAGTGAGGTTCAGTTGCTCCGCAAGGAATCCCGCCGATTCAGGAACCGTTCTGTGAACAACAGCGAGAGAGCAAATATCACCTCGGCGCCGTTGCCCGCCAGGTACCCCCACGGCTGTCCGCCAGCGGCAAGGTTCACCAGCAGCACGAACAGCGCGCCGCCAAATAGTCCGGGCCAGCCGGTTCGCCGCCACAGGATGAATCCGAGTGGTATCAACAAGAGATTCACGGCGATGGTCCCCAATGGCGGTATCTCGGACAAGCTGGTAAGCCTTCCATGCCCGAAAACCTCGACGCGAACCAATTCGAGTTGCCCGACATCGAACCACAATCCGTAACACCAGGCGAATATCGCCACCAGCCAGCAGCAGGAAGTGAATTCACGCTGGCTGGCGATTGGAACGGCCGCTGCCCGCAGGGCGGAAAGCGCAAAGGGAATGAGCAGAGGCAGAGCCGCGGCATGCAGGACGAAGCGGCCAAATGAGGCTCCGAAATACCAAGAGTTGCCCAGGCCGACCTTGCCGAGGGTCAGCATCAGATTGTCGTAGATCATTCCAAGCAGAATGAACCTCAGCATCCAGAGGCGGGGCGAAGCCGGGTGCGCGATTCTGAACGACCATCCCAGCAGCGCAAGCTGGGCCGCGGCAAAGGCGATGAAATACATCTCCATGGTTTGATTGTAAGTGCAAGCGACCATCAATCCCTCCTTTCTTCGCTTGCTTCGACACTCAAATGTCAGCGCGGTTCGGACTCGATTGATCCTGCATAATGATGTCTCAGTCATCCAAGTGGGAATCAATCCGAATGGCGAGGTCCACAAGGTCGCTGATGGACGAAGTCGCTGACCGGCCCGAGATGGACAATAGGGCGACATTCGATGCGCTCTGGAGTCTTCTCGGCGAACAGTTCGAGAAAGTCTCTGCCCGTTTCGAACTACATCCGGACCCGTCCACCGCCCAGCTGCAACCCTACGAAGCCATTGATGGTAGCGGTGCGGGCGGCAACTTGAGTACCTTTGCCGGACCCGAGATTGACTGGCTAGTCTATTCGTGGGTAGGCAATCCGAGGCACAGCTTCAGCAACATGCACCTCACGGTGAGCCTGTCGAGCAAGTACGATGCCCCGCATCTCGGCTTGGCCCTTGGCACAGCGCCGGACATTTTCCTGTACCTCGACTTCATTCCCCGCAAGGACCTCGCCGCCAATCCCAAGTATATGGACAAGTACTATCAAGAGCTGAACGAGGAGCACCTGCGTTTGCAGGACGATCCCGGGCTGTCGAGCTTTATCAGCCGCAGTCTCTACATGCGTGTCACCCAGACGGCGGCCAGCCTATGCTTCACGTTTCCTGACAACGAGAAGAACATGGCGACGGTGCGCGAAACCGTCGGCAAACTGGTGGACCAGTGGCTCGTCAACTTCGAGAAGTCGGAGATCATTCCTGAAGCGAAGCGTCCTACCCAAGCGGCGCGGGATGAGTTTATTCGCCGTGAAATCGCGCTCCGGGATCCCATGAACGCCATGGTCGAGAAGATGTACGGAAGGCCACTGACCGCCAAGCTCGTCGACGCGCTCTGGGGTGGTGGACGTGAATTGCGGAGGCCGGAATAGTCGGCATCGCGGTCAGAGCCTTGTACCGGGTCGCGCGGGTTTCAGACCGCGAAGCCCCCTACGACAACCTGACGCTCAAGGTGTACTACCCGTGCAAGTTCGCGAACACCTTTGAAGAACGGGACACGGGCTTCGTGAAGCCAGACAAAGCGCGTGCCCCCTTCCCGGTGGTCATCCTCATGCCGGGAGTGAACATCCCCCAGGAAGGTTACGGCTGGATTGCGCGCGAATTGGCAAATGCCGGATTCGTGGCGGTCACCTACGCTTGGGTGACGGTTGAAATCGGCGATCACATCAGCCTCAGCCCAGGCGTGGACCTGCATGCCCTGCATC
>CAZNYE010000333.1:0-3132 GCA_964577185.1 uncultured Pseudomonadales bacterium
GGGTAGAAGCGACCCCTAGGCCGCGCAGATTGATGTTCGCCGTGCCACCGGTGAAGTTCTGGGTAAGGTTGTCCGAATTGTTTTCGGCCCCGGCATTGATGGCAAGCACACCCACCAAGTCACGGAGGTCCTTGATGCCCGAGTCGAGCAGCGTCTGTCGTTCATAGGTTGACAGGGGCGTTGCCGAGTCACCCTGGCGCAGGATGCGGCTGCCCGTCGGGGCCGTGACCACGATTTCTTCAATTGCTGGAGTTTCGGCATGCGGCAAAGACATGCCCGCCGCCGCGAGCAGCACCAGTGTGCTTATTCCGTACTTGCCCAATCCCTGCAACATTGGCCTATAGTGTCAAGGGGGCGAGTAGTTACGCAAGCATAAGCTATTCGCGACAGGACTTCTCGCTAACGCAGGAAGACAGTGTAGGCTGGATTGTGTGTTTCTTCCGCATACCTGTAGCCTATGCGGTCCAAGTCCCGCGTCAGATTTTCGCGATCATCGCTACCCGCTTCGAAACCAATGAGCACTCTCCCCCAAGCGGCACCATGGTTTCGATAGTGAAACATGGTGATGTTCCAAGCACCACCGAGCATTGCCAGAAAGCGCCGAAGGGCACCAATTCGCTCTGGAAATTCGATCCGGTAGAGGAGTTCCTGCTTTACTCCACCCACACGCCCGCCGACCATATAGCGAACATGCAATTTGGCAAGATCATTGTCGGTCATGTCCACGACCTGATAGCCAGCATGCTGGAGCCTTTCCAAAATCTGGGTGCGTTCTTGATGACCTTGAATCTTGAGGCCCACGTAGACGTGGGCACCGTCGTCACCGGCATAGCGGTAATTGAACTCAGTGATGCCGCGATGCCCCAGTTCTTGGCAGAAGCGACGAAAGCTCCCCGGCTGTTCGGGAATCTCTGCGGCGAGCACCAGTTCGCGCTGCTCACCAAACTCTGCCACCTCCGATATGTACCTCAGCCGATCAAAGTTCACGTTGGCACCGCTCAATATGGCAATCAGCGTCTTGCCTTCAATGCCTTGCTGTTCAACCTGCTTCTTCAGGCCGGCCAGGGCGAGAGCGCCCGCGGGCTCCGCAATCGCACGCGCATCGTCAAAGATGTCCTTGATCGCCGCGCATATCTCGTCAGTCGAGACGGTGATCAGACCATCAACATGTCCCCGCGTCACATGGAACGGTTCCTCGCCGACTTGGGATACGGACACCCCGTCCGTAAACAAATCCAAGCTGTCGCGTTCTAATTCGACGCGCGCACCAACGGCGAAGGCCGCGCTCATGCAGGCAGAGCCCTCCGCCTCAACGCCAAAGATTTCAACCTGTGGACGGGCGTGTTTAATGGCGGCGACGATTCCCGCGATCAAGCCACCTCCGCCTACAGGAACGTACACGCTATCGAACGAGTCATGCGCCTCCATCAGCTCCATGCCAATAGTGCCCTGCCCAGCGACCACGTCCGGATCATCGTAGGGATGCACAAATACGCGACCTTCTTGTTGTTCTATATGGCGGGCGGCCAGCGCCGCCTCGTCAAAGGTCTCACCTTCAAACACCACACGCGCACCCTGCGCCCGCACCGCATCAACCTTGATTTGCTCGGTGTTCTTGCCCATCACGACCACCGCTGAAATGCCGAATCGTCGCGCCGCCAGCGCAACCCCTTGGGCATGATTCCCGGCAGATGCGGTGACCACCCCTCGGGCTCGCTCCGCTGCGCTCATGTGCGCGATCTTGTTGAGCGCTCCACGAAGCTTGAAGGAATGCACCGGCTGCATGTCTTCGCGCTTCAAGAGCACTTGGTTGGACAACCTTTGGGAGAGCTTCAAGGCGGGCTGAAGCGGTGTTCTAAGCGCCGTATCGTACACACGCGCCTCTGAAATGCGCTTCGCATAGGCTTCCAGGACCCGCCGGGAATTGAGTGTGGAGACGCTCGCGTCCATCAGTCCCAACCCTGTGAAAGCGCCTTGCTGGCATTCATTCTCATCTTCTCTCCACTCGCCCCCTGTCCGTTCCCTAGTAGCGTGGATCCTTGTCATCGACCGATGCGCCCTTCGCGGGCACCAGTACATTGCGCTTGAAAGTGCAGATCACTTCGTCGCGCTGGTTCTTACCGATGGTGCGAATGGTGACGATTCCTTGTCCGGGTCGAGACTTGGACGCTCGTTTCGCCAGCACCTCAGATTCGCCGTATATGGTGTCGCCGGCAAACACTGGCGCCGTGAACTTAACCTCGTCCATGCCCAGATTGGCAATCGCCTTCTGACTGATATCCGAAACACTCATGCCGATCAGCAGGGCAAGCGTATAGGGGCTGACCACCAAGTTCTTGCCGAATTCCGTATGCTTGGCATACTCCGCATCGAAATGAAGCGGATGCGTGTTCATGGTGAGCAGGGTAAAGAAATGATTGTCCGCTTCAGTGACTGTCTTTCCCGGTCTGTGCTCATAGACATCGCCTACTTTGAATTCTTCAAAGTAACGCCCGAAGGTCTCACGGTAGCGATTGTCGCCAAGTTGTTTTGTGTATTTGGTCAAGAGGCTGAGTTCAATAGGAAGTTGAGCGCGAAGTGTACACAAGGATGGCGGGGCGCAAAGATTCCACTGGCGAAAGTTGTGGGTAGCCCCGTCAAGACTTGGAAAGTAGCGGTTTCTCTAGCGCATCAATATCCGCCGAACATCTCTCTCATCACGATGTGTGAGCTTGGCAAGCATTCCAATTGCCCGCCTAATCCAATCGCGATCGCTCATTGATTTGCTTCGCTTAAGTTTAAGCACCGCTTCTATAAGCAGCTAACACTTCTCGATAAGATTTTCCCTGTAAATCACGGATTCATCATTATTTAGGCGAAGAACGTCTATGTTCAACTCCCCCCTATTCGAGCGCCCTACCACGCTCGCGTTTGAGAAGGCAAGATGGTGCGACATGGTGTGGTCGCACGGGTTAAGAACTCTTTTTTCTTCGATTTCGCTCCAGTAACTAGATTTGCGTCGGTTGCATGCCGCACATGTGTAAAACAAATTTTGATATTCGCTCTGCAATTCGGGAAAAATGCTCTTGGGCCTGTAGTGGTCGACATGGAATGAGCCGATGTCCTGATCATTGTCGGGCTTCCGGCAATAGA
>CAZNYE010000334.1:0-6244 GCA_964577185.1 uncultured Pseudomonadales bacterium
TTCTGCGAGCTTGGCGTCGATCACGTCGCGGACGGATTGTTCGGGGGATTGGTTGGGGGTTGGCATCGCGTATTCCAAGAAGCCTAGACGACAGCAAAAGGCTGAGTTCTCCGCTAACGATAAAGCGATGCCAACTGCGACCGAAACTTTGCCTCCCCACCGTAGCTTGGATGACGCACATGGAGAAGGTCTGGACCGACAACGAGATCATTCAATACCCTTGCGGCATCGTTTCCGACCGCTAGCACCCGGCGCGGTCGAAGCATGGCTAAGAGCGACACAAGCAAGTGTCTGCCCACATTCCGCTCTGCAGCATTATGCGCGCGATTACCAAATGCGGAATTCTCCGGATGCGGGTGAAAGGGAAAAACATTCCACAGAAAGACATGTCTTTCGATCCTATGCAGCATATCCCATACCACGGTGGCCGTTCGTTCCTGAACGAGGGCCCCATAAGTCGGACGATCAGCCTCTACACCCCACCGCCTAAGATGGTCCAAGAATCGCAAATCATCCGTCAGCGCCAAGCCAGTGCGCCGCCCTCCTCGATGACCGAGGTCACGTCCAACCCAGATCGCATCCAATTCAACATCGCAAGCAGCAACTAGTGTCATGTCAAATAAGATATGTCGTACAGAACGTGGTAGATTAGGAGTCCTCGACACACGGGGAGGATCCGTGCATGAAGCGCTACGTGGTGACATTGGACGAAGCGGAGCGGAAGGACCTGACGGCGATCACGAGCAAGGGGTCACACCGCTCGCAGAAGGTGATCAACGCTTTGATCCTGCTCAATTGCGACCAAGGGGAGTTCAACGAGCGGCGGGCGACCGGGGAGGCCATCGCGGATGTTCTGCGGATCAGCATGCGGACGGTGGACCGGGTGAAGAAGCGTTTTGTGGAGGAGGGGGTGGAGGCGGCACTGGGGGGCCGGCAAGGTCGCCGGCCTGCCTGCCCGCGCAAGGCCGACGGCGAGTTCGAGGCGCGCCTGGTGGCGCTGAGCTGCGGCGAGCCGCCGGCGGGCCGCGGGCAATGGTCGCTGCGGCTGCTGGCGGACCATGCCGTGGAACTCGGCTACATCGACAACGTGTCGCACGAGACGGTGCGGCGGGTTCTAAAAAAAACGAGATCAAGCCTTGGCGCCGGGTGGGATGGGTGATCCCGCCGCAACGGAACGCGGACTTCGCGGCGGCCATGGAGCAGGTGCTTGACGTGTACAGGCGTCCCCACGACCCGGCGTTTCCCGTGGTGTGCATGGACGAGACGCCGCGCCAGTTGATCCGCGAGACGCGCGTGCCGGTCCCCGCCGGGCCGGGGCGGCCGGCCCGGCACGACTACGAGTACCGGCGCTGCGGAACCTGCAACGTGTTCATGGCGACGGAGCCTCTGGCCGGCAAGCGCATGACCCGGGTGACCGAGCGCAGGACCAAGACCGACTGGGCGCGCTTCGTCGCCGACATCGCCGCGCGGTATCCCGAGGCCGGGAAGATCACCTTGGTGATGGACAATCTGAGCACCCACCGGCCGGGCGCGCTCTACGAAGCCTTCCCGCCCGCGCGGGCCAAGGCCTTGTGGGACCGCTTCGAGTTCCTGTTCACCCCGAAGCACGGCAGCTGGCTGAACGTCGCCGAGGTCGAACTCAACGTCATGATCCGCCAATGCCTGAACCGGCGCATCGATTCCATCGACACCCTGCGCGACGAGGTTGCTGCTTGGCAAACCGCACGGGACCGCCTCCGGGCCAAGGTGAATTGGCAGTTCACCACCGATGACGCACGCGTCAAATTGAAGCGCCTCTATCCGACACTTGTTGTGTGACACGACACTAGTTCCTATAGAGTCAAGGGGGGCGAGTCGTTACGTCTTACTTAAGGAACCTCAACACCCTCCGCGCGTAAGAAACTGGTCAGCCGGATCAGGGGCAGGCCGACGAGTGCTGTTGGGTCGAAGCCGCTCACGTGGTCGAATAGGCTGATTCCAAGAGATTCAGCCTTGAAGGCACCCACCTGTCCGAAGGGGCGCTCCGCTTTAACATAGCGTTTGATTTCATCTTCCGTGAGCTTGCGAAACACTACCCGAAAAGGTTCGACTGAGACACGTAGTGAGTCGGTGGTGGCGTTCAAGAGCGCAACGCCGGTGTAGAAACATATCTCGCGTCCAGAGGCACGCTTCAATTGCGCAATCGCGGATCTTGAATCTCCCGGCTTGCGCAATAGTTCACCGTCGAGCTCGGCAGTTTGATCCGACCCGATCACGAGAAGCTCGTTCGACCCGCCATTGCCTGCCGCATCCAATTGATCGTCTTCGAAAAGCTCCAAGTCGCGGGCATTGTTTGCGCCCCAGACGGCCTTGGCTTCAGAGAGCCTGCCGGCGAGTCCAGCTGGAGTCTCGCGGCGCCTCGGGCGCTCGCTGAGCCTTGGTATCACCGTCTCAAATGGCAGACCAAGCCGCTGAAGCAGCATTTGGCGGGACGGCGACCCGCTTGAGAGTACGAGTCTCGGAATGGTGCCCTCCTGGGCTTCGCGACCGATGCAGAAATGCAAGCATACCCAATGAAGGGAAAATTGTGTTTATAACCATCCCTTAACTGGCCTGGCATCTAACCATTCATTGAGTTGTTTTTCTGAAATGCCAAGTCCGATTATCGCGCCTGTGTGCAGACTGCTTAGATCAGCAAGAGTGATGGACTTAAACTTATCAATCTCTGCTATGTCCGAGTCGGCGCAATAGTGTTCGATGTACTTTTCAATCGCATCACCCTGTAAGCCTTCTCGAACAACACGGCCCATCACGTCTTTTCGTTGCTGGCGGTACAGAATGCGGAAGGGATCAATTTCACCTATTGACTGTTTTACGGCACCGTATTGTTGGCATGAACGAACATAAGCCCAGCAGAATAAGTCCAACATGGGCTGAACGTCATTCTTCTCGTAGATTGCTAGCAGCGCTGCCGTATAGTCATCATGCGATACGTCGATAAAACTCAGCGGGCACAAATTCTGCTTGATAAATGGAATATTGCAGCTCAGCCTTGCGGTGCGCTTGTTAACATCCTCGAATGCCTGCAAATAGGACAGGTGAACCAGCAAAAGGAAGCTCTGCTCGAAGGGGTCTTGGGTCTTCCTAGCCTTCAGCAAGACTAATTCGAATAACTCTTTCAGTACATGGGGGTTGCCGATGGGTTTGTAGGTAGATTTTCCGATGGCGACTTCTATCTTCCGAATGTTGCCGCATGCCTCGGGGTTCGCGAGCAGGTCTTGTGACAGCAAATTGTGGAGATTGAATACTGTGAAGCCGTTCAGCTCGATTTCTTGCGCGTGTTCCACCAAGAACAGTATGGCTTCCTTGTGGTTTATGATCATGACGGTTTCTTCGCGAACCTTGCCTTCAGCGCCGATACCTTCTTCCACAAGCTTTTGGGTATCGAGTAATGAATAGGTATTACCTTCCAATCGGCTGGAGTGATAGGAAAGATCGATCAGGAGGCGCTGGCAGATTTGCCGTGCATAGGTTCCCGCAGCTAGTGTATCGTCAAACCGCTTCCCTTCTTTGAGCAATGCTTCTCGTTGTTCTTTAGGGACATAAAACGTCTCATTAGGGACATAGCTTTCAATCAGATTCCTGTTATAGGACACTTTTTCCCGGGTGTGAAGTGGGGATTCCAGAAAGTTTAGGATGCTCTTGCTTTTTGAACTAAAGACATCACCTTCTTCCTGCTCGCTCTGTCCTTTAAACCCCTGATGAGGAATGCTAGCGGGATAGTATCTGGCTGCCTTTCTATTACCGGTTTTGACTATCCTTTCTTCCTTTGCAAGAGCTGATAACCTTCGTTGTAAGGTTTTGTTATTTATAAAAAATGATAGGATTTCAGCAATCTTTCCACGAGAGATTCCTTCTGGATTCTTCTCCAGAATGTGTACAATCTCAGCCATTTGCTGTTTTGTGTCCTGCGCCATAATTGTCTCTAAAAGCATCTCCAAGCCTAGATTAGCTGTCTTTAAGGACAAAAACAATCATTAAAGGACAGTTAAGCACCTTCAATTTCCACATCAAAACTAGGGCCGGGCATGGAGTCTGCGCCGTAGAAAGGAGTCTGAGATGTCAAGTGTCAATCAACAGACAGTATCGTTGGGTTTTCATGGTGAAAGTGGAGTACGAGAGCCAAAATGGGGCAGATTGCGCTCGAATAGTGTCACGCCAACCCAGCGATATTTTCTGCTGCTCAGACTCCATGTTTGCTCCGGCAAGGATGTCCGACGGCCTCTTCGACATCATCACAGACGACAACGGGCGAGAGTTCTCGGACCACGCGCTGGTCTCGAAGGTCAATGAGAGCGATACCTACCTCGCACGGCCATACCACAGCTAGGAGCGCGGACTTCAGCGAGCACTGCAACGGCCTGCTTCGCCAGTACTTCCCCAAGTCACCTCACACCCCCCTTGACACTATAGAACAACGCCCCTGTCGCGGGTGCGCGGAACGGAATGGGTGAGCACATCTTCCGGGGCGACATTGCTCCTAGTTCCCGTAGTGCCAAGGGGGGCGAGTGGTTAGAACGAAACTACGGATTCCCTTCCGAAACTTGTATGCAGCATAAGTTCAGCGTGGGTGCGGATACTGGTCCACGACCAGTGATACACGCGCGCCTTGGGTTTGCGTCTGCTCTTGGCGGGATTGAACACAGGATGATGATGGGGAATGGCTGCGAAATCATTGGATATGGTTATTACGGCATCGATCATGTGCGTGTCCGCGAGATCTACATAACTTGATACTTGGGTATCCTCCAGTTTGTTGTTCGCGACCTTTGCCTCGACGAGGTCCGTCCAAGCCGCGCCCTTTCGATTCTTCACTACAATCAGGCCATCTGGCCTAAGAGTCTTATCGGCTGATTTCCCAGACTTGGCATCGAAAGAGACCTCTGTAAAAGTTTCGATTTCGGAGGAGGAGAGAACCTTCACTCCATCTAGCGACCGGAGGAGAACTCTTCCAAACGCCGGCACATTCGAAAAGCAAGCATACCCAATGAGGGCGAAATTGTGTTTAGAGAATCTCCCCCGCGTGCAACTGTTCGAGAAAGCGTGTGTAAGGCAAGATCTCCATGCCTTCCACAATGCGCGAGTCCGATTCCGCGCTCACGAGTATTGCCCGTCTTGGTGCGAACTCTTCGATAAAGGCTTTCATCGGGCGCAAATCACCACTGCGCACACGGGTCTTGGCTTCAATGGCAACTTCTCCTCCGGCAAGCACGAAATCTACTTCAAGACCACTCTTGGTGCGCCAGAATTGAATGGGATGATCTTTTTCTTGGTAGCTTCGGGCCGCTATGAGTTCGAGCAGCAGAAAGTGTTCGAAAACCCTGCCAAAATCGCTGCCACTTGTGTCGGTGATAGTTCGCTTGCAGACCTGATTTGCGATGCCAAGGTCGAACAGATAGAACTTGGGTGCCGCCGAAATGCTTTGCCGACCGCCCTGACGATGAAAGGGATGCACTAGATATCCGGCATGGGTGTCGCAGAGGATTTCAAAGTAGGTGCGCACAGACTTTGCGTTCACACCGCATTCGCGAGTGACCGCGGTGTAATTCAGAATCTCTCCGTGACAAAACCTGAGAGCCTCGAAGAAACGGCCAAACGCTTCGGCATTTCTGGTGAGTGCCTCATTGAAGACTTCTTGACAAAGATAGTCGCGAACATAAGCAACCTGGGAACGACGAAATTGACGCTGTGTGTAGATAGCCGGCAGCAATCCTCTGTTCATGGCCTGAAGAAGATCGAAGTCAGGGATTTCGGTAGTAGTGAGCGGAAAGAGTTCAAATCGCCAAGCGCGCCCTCCTAGCAAGTTGATCCCTGGTTGCTTGAGTTTTCGAGCACTAGATCCACAGAGCGCAAAGGAGAGACCAAAGGACTCGATGAGTCGGTTAACCCGTCGCTCAATTCAACTTTGCCGATTATCCAACGCCCTCTCGATCGCCTCCGGGTCGGTCTCGTGCTCGACAAACTGCAGTCGGTGGAGAGTGGCATAGAGCCCGTCCTTGGCGAGCAGTTCTTCGTGCGACCCAATCTCTTCTATGCGTCCGTGATGCAGGACCATGACGCGGTCCGCCTCTTGGATGGTCTGCAACCTGTGGGCGATGATGATCGAGGTGCGCCCATAGGTGACTTCCCTGAGCGCGGTTTGAATGAGTCCTTCGGTCTGGGTGTCAATATTGGATGTCGCCTCGTCGAGCACGAGGATCTCAGG
>CAZNYE010000335.1:0-2142 GCA_964577185.1 uncultured Pseudomonadales bacterium
GCCTGGGCTCAGTAAATGTGTGCGTCCACCCTGCCCTTGCCGGCCTTCGAAGTTGCGATTTGAAGTCGAGGCGCAGCGCTCGCCAGCAGAAAGTTGGTCAGGGTTCATGCCGAGACACATGGAACAACCGGCGGCCCGCCACTCAAATCCCGCATCAAGAAACACCTCATGCAATCCTTCCGCTTCTGCTTGCGCTTTCACAAGCCCCGATCCGGGCACCACCATGGCGTGGCTGACGTTTGAAGCAATCTTCCGGTTTTGCAGCACATGCGCGGCGGCACGCAGGTCTTCGATCCTGGCATTGGTGCACGAGCCTATGAAGACGCGGTCGATCGCGATCTCTATCATGGGCTCCCCACCTTCAAGCCCCATGTAATCTAGCGCGCAGCGGTTGTCCCCGTCGGCCTCGGGAACACGTTCTCCGATTGCGGCCGATTGGTCGGGAGACGTTCCCCAAGTCACCCTCGGCTCAAGATTGTCCAAGAGAACACGTATTTCCGCATCAAACTGGGCATTCACATCACTATGGAGCGTGCGCCAAAAGGCGACCGCCTGATCCCATCGGCTTCCCGAAGGCGAATAGGGCCTTCTGCGAAGATACTCGATGGTGACATCGTCCACCGCCACCAATCCTGATCGTGCCCCGGCTTCGATCGCCATATTGCACAGCGTCATGCGCGCTTCCATGCTGAAAGCCGCAACGCCCGAACCTGCGAACTCTATAGTGAATCCGCGTCCGCCGGAGGCACTGATTTCGGCTATGACTTTGAGGACGGCATCCTTGGTGGTGAGCCCGGCAGGCAGGTGGCCGTCAAGACGCACACGCATATTCTTGGCTTTGGCCTGGGCTAGCGTCTGTGTGGCCATGACATGCTCAACCTCCGAGGTGCCTATGCCTTGCGCGAGCGCGGCAAACGCCCCGTGCGTGGAAGTATGCGAATCTCCGCACACTATGGTCATGCCCGGCAGCGTCAATCCCTGTTCGGGACCAATGACGTGGACTATGCCTTGGCGCTCGTCGGTCACATCGAAGAGCTCGACATCGAATCGTTCGCAATTCTCTTGCAGGGCCAACACTTGCAGCTTTGCGACATCCTCTTCGATGCCATCAACGCCTAGTTCACGGTCGGTTGTCGGGACGTTGTGGTCCGCGGTGGCGATATTGGTCTCCGTCCGCCAAAGGTCGCGACCAGCGAGGTCGAGTCCTTCAAACGCCTGCGGCGACGTCACCTCGTGCAACAGGTGGCGATCAATGTAGATGAGTGATTGCCCATCGCTACGGGTGGTGACCAGATGATCCTCCCATAGCTTGTCGTAGAGCGTTTTCGCCATTTGCCTTCTCTTCAACCTCGCTTCCGAATGAGGGAGACTTCCGAGCCGTTCTGGGCGGCCTGGCGCAACCAATGGTCCATCAGCACTAACGCCAGCATCGCCTCGGCGATCGGCGGTGCGCGCAGCCCCACACAGGGATCATGACGACCCGTTGTGGAAACCTGAACGACTTCTCCCTCAGTGGTGCGCGTCGTCCCCGCTTTTGCGATGCTTGAAGTCGGCTTGAGGGCCATGCGCGCTAGAATTGGCTCTCCGGTGGAAATACCTCCGAGAATGCCTCCGGCGCGATTGCTTTGGAATCCAGACGCATCCATCTGGTCGCGATGCGCGGACCCGACCATTGCGGAGACCCGAAATCCCTCGCCAATTTCCACGCCCTTGACGGCGTTAATGCTCATGAGTGCGCGCGCAATCTCCGCATCGAGCTTGTCAAATACTGGTTCACCCAAGCCCGCCGGCACGCCCCTGGCCATCACTGTGACACTCGCTCCAGTGCTATCGCCCGCTTCTCGAAGCTCGTCAATCAGTTGAGCTATGGGTTCAAGAAGCGCTTCGTCCGGGCAGAAAAAAGGATTGGTTTCGACGATCTCCCAATCAAATTGCTTTGCCGTGAGATCACCGACCTGGGACACGCAGGCACGAACGACAATCCCATGACGTTCCTTGAGGTATTTCTTGGCAATCGCCCCCGCGGCAACCCGCATGGCGGTCTCGCGCGCAGAGGCGCGACCACCGCCTCGATAATCGCGAATGCCGTACTTCTGGTCGTAGGCGAAATCAGCGTGCGACGGCCGATACACCGCCTTGATC
>CAZNYE010000336.1:0-3625 GCA_964577185.1 uncultured Pseudomonadales bacterium
CCAATCAATTTGGTCTGGGTTGAGTCTCGTGAAAAGCACGAGCGCACATCGCCTTATCGCCTTCGACTACGGTACCAGCAGAATTGGCGTGGCCAGCGGACAAACGCTTACCGCATCAGCCAATCCCCTACCAAGCATTACACATGGGCGACGCAAACCAGACTGGGATGCGATCGATGACCTACTCGATCGATGGCATCCAGAACTCCTGTTGGTTGGTTTACCCTTGAACATGGATGGCAGCGAGGGATACCTCTGCCAATCAGCACGGAAGTTTGCCAAGCAACTTGAGGAGCGCTCCGGATTACCCATCGAACTTGTGGATGAACGCCTCAGTACACGCGAGGCTTATGATCGAAAGGAACATCTCGGCGGCGGCGACATAGATTCATTGGCAGCACAGGTGATCGCGGAAACCTGGCTTCACCGAAACTGAACATATTGAAGAACACGCTCATCGCCAAGGATGTGTGTTTGGAAAGGGTGGGAAGCACTCGTTAATCTCGGAGCTGGTGCGCCTATATCACACCTATATCTTGCCAGCATTCCCGTTGTCAGACTCGTCGCGCCGCACGGAAATCCAATTGCCACGTGCATCGAGCGCACACTTGGCAATGCGTGGCCGACGCGCCATTTCCGCATCGACAGTGGCGCGCGCCGGATATGGCGACCAGCTTGGCGGCACGGTTTCCCGCGCGGCATCGAGACCTTGCGTTTCCATCGAGGAACGAGCGCCTGTCACAGCATGCCAACTCCATTCGGGTGCCATTGAGGAAGCGCCCGAGAAACCCCACTCGCCCACCTCGCGCGCGAGCGCCTGGGCCACATGTCGCAATGCCTCGTACCGACCATCGACCAGAAGCGCGACCAAGGAGCGCAAAGACCGCGGCGCTTCGGAGGGGTTTGGCGACCGCTCTTGGTCGAATGCCCATCCCGCGCCCGCCACTTTGAGCCATTCCTCGCGGCGCTCCCGGCGCGCGGCCCACAGTGCCCAACCATCAGCGAGCGACCAATCGCGCAATACGTCGGTCGCCCTGAAGACCAGACTGCCTTCGCTGTGTTCGCGCCGACCCGGACAAGCTGCGTCGTCAATGGACAGCTCGGCGTTCGAGCACAGGAACTCTCCGTCCAATCCGACCCAGGCCAGCGGCACCTCCCCGGCACCGACCAAGCCCGCAAGGTACAACTCCATGGGTGCCAAGGGGCGCGTTGCAGGCGCTCTGTTTGTCATGAAGTCCTTCGCTGCATATTGGTCTTCGCTCAACACTTCCAAGGTACTCCCGTCAAATCCGCCGAGATGCCCGTGCAAACTTGAAAAGCCGCCGTGCGTCGCCATGTAGGCGTGCATCGCTTCATGGCTCGCCGTTCGCGCGAAGTTCGGCCGCAAGGGGTAGAAGATAATTTGTCTGAGCTTGCGCGCGCCGAATCCAGCCTGCAATTCGGTCGGTGCTTCGTCCCGCGCCCAACCAGTGCCATGCTCGGGCACATACAAGATTTCAGAGACTGCCGCATACTCGGGATAGCGAGCCACGCCGCCTGGTCCGTAGGTGTCTTGCTCAGAATTACCCACCAAGTGCACGTAATCGAACCGGTCTCCGAAATTGGCTAGCAGCCCGCGCACGATCGGCTGCAAGTATGGACGCAATCCCGCATCCATCGCGTCGTGCGCGCGCAATTCGACATCAAGTGATTCGATTCGCCACACCGCGAGGGCATCGTCGACGACATCGAGCAGCCCCAGAGGCATGCTTGCGACCGGCACGGTCAGACGAATGGATTGGCGCGATTCATAGTCCGGATTCTTCTCATCCCACACGCCTTCGTGGACCGTCAGCGTATAGTCGGAGCCCATGGTCGCGTTTGTCAGGCCCCAGGTGCCGGCAAGGTTCGACAGTTCGCCCACCTGCGGGTCTATGCGCACACGGATGTCGCGCTCCGTGTTCTCGGCAACAACCCGCCACTCGAAGACGACATCGCCCCCGTAGTCCACTGTCGAAGGCGACACGGAGAAGTGTTCGATCTCTATCCGCTCCACCGCCGGCGGCGGCGGAGCCCCGCCACCCTCAGCGGAGGAAGATCCACCGCCGCCTCCACAACCGGCCAGCGATGCGGCACAAAAGCCGAGCCACACACGCAAGCTCATCAAACCCACAAACCCGCACTTCTCTTGCATCATTGACCCTACCATCGCAACCCGAAACGAAACTCGATGCCCGCCTGAAGCGGCGAACCGGATCCGAGGGCGCGCCGCCGCACGTATTGCAACGCCAAAGTTCCCGGTATTTCATCGGGGTGCGCGCTCGTGAACTCGATGCCAAACACATGCGACTCTCCGGCCGCACCAAGCAATCTTCCAAAGCTCGGCGTGGCGATCCGGCGACCACCGGGCAGCGCGACCCCCCATTCGACGTTGAGCGATGCCTGCCTATCGTCATCAACCGAGGCTTCGCCAGCGCAGCCGCCATGCGGAGCAAATGTACAGACGCCCGCCTGAGCTTCCATCCCTCCCGCGCGACTGCCCAAGGTAAGACTCGGCCCCAGTCTTGACCGCGGACTGGGATCCCAACTGACCTGTGCCGACAACCCACTCCGAGATACGCCGCCCGATCGGTGCTCCATCGACCCACGCGCATCCAGAGAGATAGAAATAGTTTCGGATTGCCACTCGACACCCGCCGCGGCCTCGGCCGACAGGCCTTCTTCCGCGTCGCCAAAGTCATGCCGAGCACCGAGGCTTAACGTCGGACGCAACCCGCCCAAATCGCCCAAATCCCACCGCCAGTCACTTTCAAGGGCCATGCGCAGCCGCCCAGCATCCGAGCGCGATGCCGTGAGACCACGCACAGCCTTCGACTCGGTGGTCGCAAATAGGCCGTCTGTCTTCCAAGAGATGGAATAGCGCCCTTCGCGGAAGATTGCGCCGCGCCCTCCGGCGGTAACAAACCTGAGCCTGGTGTCCGATTCACCTCCACTGCCGAAGTCGGACTCGATTCGCCAATCTCCCTGCCCAGAGCCCGCCGCTCCCCAGATTGACAACCCATCGGCGCCCTGAACGGCGACATACGGCATGAGTGTGACCATGCGCGATTCCAGCGTGCCCGCGCCAAGGTCACCCGACCTGCCATAGTCGCCGCTACCAAAGCTCGTCGAAAGCGCGACACCAAACAGCCAATCTCCATACGAAACATCCGTGCCAACCTTGGCGCTGAACACATCCCCATCGACCCGCATTCCATTGTGGGATGCCTCGAAACCTGTGTGCGCGCCTCGCGCCCACATCGCAAGGTCTCCGGCGCGACGCGCCGTTCGCATACCGCCGAGCAGAGCGCTCGCTAGGTGCCGCCCGTCGCCCGCTGTCGCTAGGTGCCGCCCATCGCCCGCTGTCGCCAGGTGCCGACCGTCGCCCGTTGTGAAATGCGGCGCGCGCACATCCTGGTCAAAAGGCGCCAATTCACCCTGCCACGAAGACGGTATTCCCCACCCCAGGCTTGGTTGTTCAATTGGCACATCCGCACGGCCCGCAACGCGCTGCGATAACGCCTCCACCAAGTGCTCCGCGACCACACTCCCGAAGTTTGCGAGCCAAGGCGTAGGTGCCGCAAGCGTTTCCGCGATCACCCCGATG
>CAZNYE010000337.1:0-3316 GCA_964577185.1 uncultured Pseudomonadales bacterium
GAAGCTCATGATCACCACATAGGGACGCTTTTTCGCGAGGCTCTGTGGGGTGGTGATGCCGGCCCATACCAAGAGCAATATGGCCACTGGGATTTCGAAGCTGAGCCCGAAGGCAAAGGACAGGGAGACGACGAACTCTAGGTAAGACGAAATATCGGTCATCACCTGTATGCCGACCGGCGTGACCGCTACGAAGAATTGGAAGGCGATGGGGAATATCACCAGGTAGGCGAACACCACGCCGAGATAGAAGAGCAGCACGCTGGAGACAAGGAGCGGTAATCCAACCTTCTTTTCGCGCAAGTACAGACCTGGCGCAATGAACGCCCAGAGCTGGTGCAGTAAGAAGGGCATGGCCAAAATGAGTGCGCCATAGGCCGATAGCTTGAGGGGCGTGATGAAGGGTGCCGCGACTCGGGTGGCGATCATACTGGTGTTGTCAGGCATCGCGTCCAAGAGCGGCGCCGCGACGATCAGGTAGATATCATTGGCGAAGTAATAGATAGGAACAAACAGGAGCACTATGGCGATCAGGCTCCAAATGATGCGCTGACGCAGCTCTCGCACATGCTCTATGAAGGGCGCGGAGTGCTCGTCTACCTGGCGGTCGTGATCTGATTCCTTGGTTAGCTGCTTGCCTTTCATTGCTCGCGAGCCGAAGCCTTTTCTTCAGTTGTCCGAAGCGAGGTTTCTTTCTTGATTTCGGCATCCGTCTCTGACAAGGATGCCGAAATGTCTTGCTTCACCTCGGTATCGAGCTTCTTCACGCTCGATTCGATGGACTTGAACTCTTGCATGATGGATTCGTTGTGCAACTCTCGACGAACTTCGTCCATGCCGATCTCGCGTTCGATTTCGGCGCGCGCCGAAAGATAGCTGCGACGCATGCGCCCAAATATGAGGCCAAGCGTGCGCATGGCTTCGGGCAGTCGCTTGGGCCCAAGCACCACAAGCGCTATGAGCGCGACTATGAGGAGCTCGGGGAAGCCTATGTCAAACACGGGATAGCTGCGAAAAAGGACTTCTGAAAGACTTCTATGAAGAAGCTTTGGTGGTGTCCGTTTCCTTTGCTTCGCCGTCTATGACCCGCTCGTGCTTCGCGTCTTTGTCCGAATCGCTCTTCACCGCCGAACGAAAACCCTTGATGGCTCGACCCAAGTCAGCTCCGAATGATCCGATGCGCTTGGATCCGAAGATCAGCAGCACGATCGCTAGGACGATGACGAGCTCCATTGGTCCAATAGGCATGCTCAGGTACACCTTCTATGCAATAGGTGCCAATTATACGGTGCGAAAGCGGCCCCCACAGAAGGTTACTCAGTTGTGCGTGCGGACCTCATGCGCTTTTCCTCGTGGCCTGAAACTCCAAACCGTTGCTCAAGTGCTTCAAGCACGAGTGTCGGGTTCGCTTCGTAGCGGGTGAGTAGCACCATGCTATGAAACCAGAGATCGGCGGCCTCGTGCACGAGTGCGGCTGTATCCTTGCCTGTGGATTCTTGGTTCTCAAGGTGCTCGGCGGCTTCTATGAATTCGTCAAGCTCTTCACGGAGCTTTTCCGAGATGTGTGCGAGACCTCCCGCCAACAGCGAGGCGGTGTAGGAAGATTCCGGTGAAGCCCTTCGACGATCATTCAAGATTCGTGCAAGCTCATGAATTATGGCGCTCATGGAAATGCTCGGCGGCAGCCAGGAGAGTACTGATTCTATCTTTCTTCAAGGTTTGGCATCGCTCTTCTCTTACAGCAATTCTCATTATGGCTGCCAACTCCCGTGTGAAGTGCTCGATACGGTACTGATTCGACCAGATCATTGTCGAATCGACGCGCAGACGGTCGTAGGCGGGGAGTTGGCAGCCACAATGAGAATTGCTGGAGAACCATTGCTACAATCGCATGAAGGCCCTTGTTGGGTAAAGAAGGAGGAGCCGTCTTGAGACTAGACCCCATGTCCCGAATTGTTCGTCAGATGGTTGTTTTCATTGCTTGCTGCAGCCTTTCGGGCAGTCTGCTTGCCCAACACATCACGGTTGTATCTTGGGGCGGGTCCTATGCGCGGGCTTGCGAGGAGGCGTATCACAAGCCGTTTGAGGCCGAGACAGGCATTCGTGTGCGTCTTGAGGATTACAACGGCGGTCTTGCGCAGGTTCGTTCGCAAGTGGATGCGGGAGCCATCTATTGGGACGTTGTTGACTTGGAGCTCGCAGACGCTATTCGCGGCTGCGACGAAGGCCTGTTCGAACTTCTAGACCCTGCTGGTCTCGCGCCCGCACCAGACGGACGTGCCGTAGAAGAGGACTTTTACCCAGACACGCTTGGCGAATGTGGCCTGGGCAGCGTGTTTTATTCAACTGTGTTCGCCTATAGCCCTGCGCGCAGATCTGCTGACGACTTGATTTCGACGCACTTGGAAACGGGCGTTCAAATGCGACCACACATGCCGAACACGCCGGAACACACCGAGCGCGCCCTGCGCAGCGATTGGGCATGGTGGAGCGAAAACGGCGATGAGATGAACGAACGATTCGTCGTTTGGTTGTTGCAATAGTTCACATCGACGGCGCGTCCGGCGTCATTCACTCCGAGAGGACAGGCGCGCGCCGACAACCATTGATACCTGCGCATCAATTGTCCCGACCCGCAGATTGATACTGCGCCACTGATGCAATGAAGTGCCGGCTGCACTCGCAGGGCATTTGATTTGCAGGTATCAATAGCTTCCGTCGCTAGCCACCACTGTCTGAAGTTGTTCGGCTATTTCGCGCATCTTCAGGATGTGACCTTCGGCATCCAATCCCCCGCCAAGCGTCCTCAAACACAGGTGAGTAAGTCCCTTGTCTCGCCAACCCCGTACGCGTTCGCGCCATTGGGCCTCCCTTGGTCCAACCACCGCTACGCCAGCCTCGGTTCCAATGCGCGACGGATTCCTTTCAGCGCTCGCTGCTATCGCGTCAATGTCGGCCTTGAGCCCGTCAAATTCATCGGGTGAGCACAAGACGAACCAGCCATCCGCGCGGCGACCTATGCGCTCGCGAACGACCTTCCCGGGCATGCTTCGGGCACCGATCCACACTGGAATAGGCCGTTGGATTGGCAGCGGGTCAATGCCGAGATCTTGTATCCGATCCCATCGGCCATTGAACGTGACTTTTTCCTGCGTCCACAGCGCCCTCAAGAGATCAATTTGCTCATCCACCCGTTTCCCCCGTGTGGCGAAGTCCTGTCCAAGTGCGCGATACTCGAATTCGTCGCTACCGACACCCACGCCGAGCCTGGTGCGGCCGCCAGTCAAGACATCGAGCGCTGCGGCCTGTTTCGCAA
>CAZNYE010000338.1:0-6854 GCA_964577185.1 uncultured Pseudomonadales bacterium
GAAGTTCTACCATTGAACTATACCCGCCAAACCCGCTAGGCTGTGCAATCTGTCCGGCACAAGTGTTTAGGTTGCTCAAGGCGCTCCAAGCTTAACTCTAAGCTGTAGTGGCGCTTGAACGACCTGAGTACAAGAGGTGCGAATCCTTGTTTTTCTATCAGAATTCCTACCCCGCTACCCGTGGTGCAGGGGGTAGGATTCGAACCTACGAAGGCAGTGCCGTCAGATTTACAGTCTGATCCCTTTGGCCGCTCGGGAACCCCTGCAAGCAAAAGAGACGAATTATCTCGCTAGCAGTAGATTGCTGTCAAGCAGAAATTCAGCGTTTAATTCATCGACTGTCCGCGTTGATATGTATTCCTCAACGAATGCGCCGAACTCAAGATGAATGCGAATCTGATAGCATACCCATTTAGGCAAGGGAGGTTTCCAAACCTCCGCGAAACTTGAAATGACCCGGAATCTCTCGACTGACGCTCGTCAGTCGCATGTCATGCCAACCTATGCCCGCCTTCCCGTCTCCTTTGAACGTGGCAAGGGCGCGTGGTTGTACGATTCTGAAGGCAATCCTTACTTGGATGCACTCACAGGAATCGCCGTGTGTGGCCTTGGCCATGCCCACGAAGGTGTGCAACAAGCCATATCAAAGCAGGCGTCCACCCTCCTTCATACCTCCAATCTCTACGAAATTGATTTGCAGGCGAGGCTTGCGGACAGACTCTGCGCAATCTCGGGTATGGAAAACGTCTTTTTCTGCAATTCTGGCGCAGAGTCTAATGAGGCGGCGATCAAGATCGCACGCATGTATGGTCACAGCCAAAAGATCAACTACCCCATCATTCTCGTGATGCGTGGTGCCTTTCATGGCCGCACTTTGGCGACACTCACTGCCACGGCCAATCGCAAAATCCAAGCGGGATTTGAACCTTTGCTGCCGGGATTTGTGCGCACTGAATTTGGCGACATGGACGCTGTGCGCGCGACGGCCAGAAACACCAAGAACATAGTGGCTGTTCTGGTGGAACCGATTCAAGGCGAAGCCGGTATTCGCCAACCTCCAAAGGGCTACTTGCAAGCACTCAGAAAGCACTGCGATGCTGAGGGATGGTTCCTCATGCTCGACGAGGTGCAGACGGGTAATGCACGAACCGGAAAGTATTTTGCTTTTCAGCATGAGGACATACTTCCAGATGTGCTGACCACAGCCAAGGGTCTTGGCAATGGCGTGCCCATTGGTGCTTGTCTGTCCGCCGGTCGGGCGGCCGATGCGCTCGGCCCGGGAGCGCACGCGACAACCTTTGGCGGCAATCTTTTGGCCTGCGCCGCCGCGCACGCAGTCCTCGACGCGGTTGAACAAGAAGGACTTGAGGCACGCGCCAGCGAGCTTGGAGAGCGTATTCGCCAAGGTGTGCACGATGCCTTGAAGGGGTCTAATCGCATCAAGGAGATCCGTGGTCAGGGTCTCATGATCGGTATCGAACTTCGCGATGAAACCAAGGGCATCGTACAGGCCGCCATGGAGCGTGGCCTGTTGGTCAATTGCATTGGCGACCGCGTGATTCGGCTCTTGCCCGCATTGATCATGACCGATGATGAGGCCGATGAACTCGCGAGGCGATTGGTTGAGACCCTGCAAGAATTCTAAAGTCACGGCCATGCCGCAACATTTCCTCACGCTATTGGATTTATCCCGCGAGGACCTGCGCTATCTTGTGGCGCGAGGGTCTGAGTTCCGCCGCTTGCATCAAGAGGGACAGATTCACCAGCCCCTCAAGGGCAAGGTGTTGTTGATGGTATTCGAAGCGGCATCGAGCCGCACGCGAGTGGCCTTTGAGTCGGGCATGAGTTCACTTGGCGGGCACGCCATCAACATGGCGCCAGGAGACTCGCAACTAGGGCGCGGCGAGCCGATAGAAGATACTGCCAGAGCGCTGTCGGGCATGATCGATGCGGTGACGATTCGCACACTCGACCATGAGCGCTTGGAAACGTTTGCCGCGGCCGCTTCGGTACCGGTGATCAACGCCATGACGGCTCGCTCGCATCCCTGTCAATTGCTTGCCGACATGCAGGCATTCATTGAGTTTCGTGGTGATATTGTTGATCGGCGCGTAGCCTTCGTGGGCGATGGGTACAACATGTGCTACAGCTACATCGAGGCGTCGGCGCAGTTCGATTTTGATTTGGCCATCGCGACTCCGGAAGGTATGGAACCAGAAGTACCATCTTGGGCAACACGGGTGGAAGTCTGTCCTGCCCCGGCGGATGCAGTCGTGGATGCGGATCTGGTGGTGACCGACGTGTGGTCCTCGATCGGTCATGACGATGAGCGTGAGGCTCGAATTGCGCGTTTCGAGGGATTTCAGGTCACATCAAGATTGCTTAATCTTGCAAACAAGGACGCCCTCTTCATGCACTGCCTGCCAGCACATCACGGCGAAGAAGTGGCCGAAGGGCTATTCGACGACCCGCGCGCGGTCGTCTGGCACGAGGCACATAATCGCAGGTATGCTCAGCAGGCGCTTTTGGAGAAGCTGCTGGCATAGAGGGAATTGAGTCGAGCCTTGCGGGCGGTTCATTCGTCACCATAGCGGTCCACCAAGAGACGCGCCTTCGGGCGAAAGGGCTCATCAAGCAACCTCAGAGAGTGGTGAAACACCTCCGATAGGAATTCGTCTCGGCGAGCACCTGCTTCAGCGAAAGAGTGGCAATGCCCCTGTAGTACATGGACGCATCTGGATGAGCCAACAAGAGGTCTGGGTGCGCGAACACCATCTTTGGTTCAACGCGCAGCTGCCTAACGTGAAGCCAAGCATAATCCGTTATCCCCAACTCGGTACGCGAGCCTGCGAAATCCAGCTGCCCCGAGTACGAAGCGATTATCCTCGCTAAGCGCAGGTCCTCCTTTGCTCCAATAGTTTTGGAGATGAACAGCGCCCGTTGAATGAGGGATTCAGTGGGCACCTCAGGTCCTTTCCCAATGGTAGATACACTTGCGAATTTCTCTGCGCCCGAATCGGCCCATCTGTTGGCTCGCGTTGCCCTTTCCCCTGCTTAAGGTCCAGATGTGCTTGCACCTGAAGCCAAATTCCTCGGCAATATCGGAAAGGATTAAATCGACCGGCACTTCCTGACCATGATACTGAACGTTATCGTTCACCATGAACACTGTTCCGCCGGGCTTGACCACCCGAGCAAGTTCTCCGATCACCACGGCCATTTCGGTGAAATAGTTTTCGATGAGCCGAATAACCTGGGGATTACTCAACTCTTGGTAACGGTCTCTAAGCGCTGTAAGCACCTCGCTTAAAGCACTGTGACGGTCAACGAGGTCAAACGCCTTGGTTGGTAGGGCTGATTCGCTATAGTTATCTAACAACCAGGACCGCTTTGACTTATTCTCCACGGTTGCGGACAGTAGTTCCTGTCGAAGCCGCTTCACGCTTTTATCATTGAAGCCGAGAAACGCGAGTTCAAGAGCGTAGGTTCTCGTGTAGTCGTATCTGTTCGCATAGGGAGGTGAAGTAACTACAAGATCAACGCTTTGGGAGTCCACGTCTCTTATGCGCTCCAGACATGAGCCATCCAAGAGTTTGGGCACGGGACCAGAAAACCGCTGCTTCAGGTATGGCGCGTCTTGGATGACCTGATCAAACCTTCGCCGAAGGCTTGCTTGTAGGCTCGGCAATTCGCCCTTGTTGAGCTTTTCACTCTTAGTGCGTCCTGAACGGGGATCCCATCTCAAGCACTGGCCATCTTTGCGAGTGAAACTCACGTCCTCCAGCACACTCATACAAACAAACTTGAGCAAGTCTATGGACCGCTTTGAACCGGTCCAATGCTCAAGCGAATTCCGAGAATGGCTAGCCGCCCGCATCTTCAATAGTCGTGCGCACAGCGTGATGCCATTCGACCATGAGCTCGCTGACAGGAGTTGGCCGAGGCTGAAAGCGCACATCCACTTCGCGCATCTCAGCGCATTGGGCAAGGGATGAGAATTCGCCTGCACTGAGAAATGCGAGCATGGCTGCGCCAAGCGCCGTGGACTCTGCGACGCATGGTCGTTCGACGGGCACCTGGCAGAGGTCCGCGATCCATTGGCAGAGCCAAGAATTCACCACCATGCCGCCATCGACCTGAAGGCGCGTCGTCTCGGCTCCATCTTTTTCCATGACTTCAAGCAACTCTGCGGTCGAATAGCCGACACTAGCGAGCACGGCCGTGACAAGTTGCGCTCGCGTGGTGTCCAATGAGAGTCCGCGAACGAGTCCCCGCGCTTCCGGTCGCCAGTGGGGAGCACCCAGTCCAGAAAGCGCTGGTACGAACATCACACCGCCGGAATCGCCATCCGTTTCACGTGCGAACGTTTCGCTCTCCTCGGCAGTCTCGATGAGCCCAATTTGATCTCGCAGCCACTTGATTGCCATGCCAGCCACGAATAAGCTCCCTTCCAGCGCAAAGGTTGGTGTGCCGTGCAGCCGGTAGGCGACGGTTGACAACAGTTTGTTCTGCGACGCAATAGGTTCATAGCCGGTGTTGCTCATGACAAAACACCCGGTGCCGTAGGTCGCCTTGGTGGCTCCTCCGTAGAAGCAGGCTTGTCCGATGAGCGCTGCTTGCTGGTCTCCAGCCACGCCCAATACTGGCAGCGGCGCACCGAAAAGCTCACTCCGCGTGATGCCGTAATCGTCGGCTGAGTCCAGCACCTCAGGCATGATGGAGGCGGGGATGCCGTGGTAGTCAAGTAATCCCTGGTGCCAGACTTGTTGGCTGATATCAAAGAGCTGTGTGCGCGAAGCGTTTGTGGCGTCGGTCGCGTGTCTACCGGTCAGGCGGGCAATCAAAAAGGCGTCCACCGTTCCGCAGCAGAGCTCACCCTTGTCGGCAAGCGTTTGAAGCTCGGCATCCTGTTTGAGCCGCCATGCAATCTTAGTGGCTGAAAAGTAGGGATCGAGCACCAGTCCGGTGGCGCTTGCGACTTCGTCCTCAAGGCCATCGACGCGCATCTGCGCGCACATATCCGCCGTCCGCCGATCTTGCCAGACGATGGCCGGTCCCAGAGCCTCTCCGGTTTGACGGTGCCAGAAGAGACTGGTTTCACGTTGATTGGCGATGCCTATTCCAAGCAACTCCGAGGAATCGATTCGTGCTTGATCTATGGCCAGCCGCGCAGCTGCAAGCGTTCCCTGCCATATCTCCTCAGGATCCTGCTCTACCCATCCAGGCTCAGGGTATGAGGAGGCCAGCGCCTGTTGGCCCATGCCGAGAAGATCTCCCCGCGAATTGAAGATGATCGCGCGCGAACTCGACGTGCCCTGGTCAAGCGTGAGAACAGATGGGCGCTTCATCCGCGCACCTCTTCCTTAGGTTCGGTCGTCGAGCGCGGCGTGAACGCCTGTTTCGAAACGGACGATGCCCTCTTCAAGCATGGATCTTGGACAGCCAAAATTAAAGCGCACATATCCCGGCCCCTTGAATTGCGTCCCCTCCGAAAGCGCTATGCCGAATGATCGCAACCACTTTGCGGGTGTCTTGAAGCCAAGTGCGGAGACATCGATCCAGGCAAGATAAGTACCCTCGACTTCAAGCATTTCGATTCCCGGCAGTTGGTTGATCCGCGCGTGGAGGAGTCCATGGTTTCCGCGCAGGTACTCGATCAACGACCGGCGCCATGGCTCCCCTTCTCGATAAGCCGCCTCAGCGGCCGCCATCGACAGCGGATTCATCATCGGCACCAGCCCATTGTGGGCGGCGATATACCTCGCCCTCAGCGTCTTATCCGGAATCACCGCCACCGCGCACCCGAGCCCGGGAAAGTTCCATGCCTTCGATGGGGCGAACAGCGCGATGAGTCTGGAGGCAATCTCGGGTGCGACCTCGGCGATGGTGTGGTGACGAAGCTCAGGATCCAGTACCAACGGGGAATGAATCTCGTCAGAGCAGATGATGAGATTCTCGGTCAGACAAAACTCTGCGAGTGCCGCGAGCTCTTCGCGCCCGTAGACACGTCCAGTGGGGTTTTGCGGATTGCAGGCGAGAAACATGCGTGTATCTGGTTCGAGGCTCGCCCGCATACGATCAAAGTCGATCATTGCCGGTTCGCTTCCTAGACGCAGTGGCACATACACCGAGCGGTGTCCCATGTTCTCCGCAGTGTCTAGAAAGGGATAGTAGATCGGCGTGTTCATCATGATGGATTGATTGCGCTCTTCGAGCGTCGCGCAGGCAAGGTTAAATCCTGGGACAACTCCTGGCAGCCACACAAGCCATTCGGGATGGACGCGCCAAGCATATTGTTGCCAAAGCCACTCTATGAAGGCTTCGTCTAGGCTTTGCGTCGGTACTGAATAGCCAAAGAATCCGTGCGCCAGTCGGTCACGCAGCGCCTGTTCGATAACTGGCGCCAACTTGAAGTCCATATCCGCCACCCAGAAGGGCAGCATGTCGTCACCATCGTCTGGCCCGTAGCGCGTCCACTTGATCGCACCGGTTCCAGCGCGGCTGAGGCGGGTATCAAAGTCAAACGCTGTCAAAGAAGACCCGCCGCCGATTTAGTTTTCTCCTGCACGTTGCGCAAGAGCTCAACATTGCCGCCCTTGGCGGTGGTGTTGATGGTGAGTGTCTTTTCGACGGCGAATCTTTGCAGATAGCGCGGACCGTCCGCCTTGGGCCCGGTTCCCGAAAGGCCCATGCCACCGAATGGTTGCACGCCCACCACCGCGCCGACCATGTCGCGATTGCCATAGATGTCGCCAACCTTGGCGAGCCCGGCCATTTCGTCAATTCGCGCATCGCCGCGGCTCCGGCTTCCCCGCGTAAGCCCGAAGCCCAGAGCGTTCACGCCATCCATGAGC
>CAZNYE010000339.1:0-5039 GCA_964577185.1 uncultured Pseudomonadales bacterium
ATACTGCATGCGGGTTGGCCCGGCGGCCTGGTGCTCGGCGGCGTGCTCGCGATTGGCATGGGCGAGGTGCACTGGAAATACAAGGTCGGCCTCGTGCTGTTTCCGGCCGCGGCCTACGGCCTAATGATGTTGCGCTGCCGCTTCCCGTTAAGTGAGCGCGTGGCGGCAGGTGTGAGCTACAAAGAGATGCTCGGTGAGTTTGGTGTGGTCGGGGCGCTGATCGTGAGTTCACTGATCGTCTTTGAGGTGGGGCGGGTGTTCGACTGGCCAATGTGGCTTGAGCTAGCCGTCATCGCTGCCGGGACTGTTGGCTTCGGTTACTACGCCCGCTCGCCAGGACGACCACTCTTCATTTTCATGCTCGTGCTGATGATTCCGCTCGCCACCACCGAACTCGGTACGGATAGTTGGATCACATCCCTTGTCGGGCCATTCATGTCCGAGTTTGGCATGGCGGCGGGTTGGGTACTCGTCTACACGGCCTTCATTATGATGGTGCTGCGCCTTTGCGCCGGTCCCTTGGTGCACCGGCTGTCTCCCTTGGGGCTGCTGGCTGCCTGCTCGGCAATTGCAACCCTTGGCCTCGTGCTGTTGTCACGGGCGGAAGCGGCGGCCATGATGTTGCTTGCCGCCACCGTATTCGGGGTCGGCAAGACCTTCTTCTGGCCAACGATGCTTGGTGTGGTTGCAGAGCAGTCACCGCGCGGCGGCGCACTGACGCTGAACGCGACCGGCGGCGTAGGCATGCTCGGCGTCGGTATAGTCGGCGCTGTGTTTCTCGGCTACATTCAGGATTCCTCTGTCGCGCATCAACTGCTGGAAACCAAACCCGCCGTGCATGAGCAGGTCGTGGACTCTAGGCAGTGGCTGTTCGGCAGCTATGATGCCGTAGTGCCCGACAAGGTGACACCAGACGTGGCCACGGATGTCGCGGCAGCGACGGACACCGCCAAGCAGGCAGCCTTGGCGACGGTGGCGATCTTTCCTTTGATCCTGTTGGCCTGCTATCTATTGTTGATCTTCCGCTTCCGATCGAGAGGCGGCTACAAGGCCGTGTCCGTAGACGCCGCTCCCGACTAACCCAGGGCACCAGCGCGCAAAAGACAGCAGGGATAACTTTCTCCTTGGGGGAGAGTGTTCCGCAGTTGATTTCGAAGATGGCACTCCTGTTCCTCGAGGCTAGCCGCCTTTGTGTGCTTGACTCCCAGCGGCGTAGGCCAGCCCTCCGATCAGGTGGGCGCGCATCTCAGGACTGGAATAGGACTCGATGGTATGTCCGAGTCCGGTGTAGAAGGAGCGGCCACCATCGAACTCGTGGTACCAAGCGATAGGATGGTAGTCTCCGTGACGGCCGCCGCCATAGGTCGATTCGTCCACGACCAGCAAATCTATGCGATGCTCGTAGAGATGGGTAAAGTCGTACCACTCGTCGATATGCCAGAAGACTTCCGGCAAGGTAGCGGTTGCGGGATGGTCGCTTGTCCTCACCTGCAGCCGTGCGTTTTGCACCGCTGGATGAGACTTGAAGACAGCACCGACCAGCCTTCGATACCAAGTCCAATCGCCTCGCCACTCAGTATCGGTTGCCGAATGGATGCCAACAAAGCCACCACCGCCACGTATATAGCTTTCCATGGCAGCCTGCTGGGTATCGTCAAACACATCGCCCGATGTCAACAGGAAGACCACGGCATCGAAGTTCGCTAGTTCGGCCTCGTTGAAGGTCTCGCTGTCCTCGGTCGCGACCATGGTAAATCCTTGCTCGGCGCCTATCTCCCTGAACGCATCGATGGCAGCAGGGATCGACTCATGCCGGAATCCCGCCGTCTTGGAAAACACAAGAACCCTGGCGCCTTCGAGTGTCGCTTCCGATCTTGCTTCCCCGGTAAGTCCCACAGGCAGGATCAGCGCGGACAACACCGAGACGGATAGCAGCAAGGGATTAACCTTCATCCTCAACCCATGTCTAATCAACACGCAACAGACCACGCATGGTCACATGATGTCCCGGATAGGTGCAAACGTATTCGTAAACGCCCGGCTCAGTAGGCGCGGTGAAATAGATAGTGTCAGATTGCCCCGGCTCAAGCAGCCTGGTGTGGGCCAGCACCTCCGGCATGTCCGGAACGTATTCGCTTGCGGGTCCATGAATGCCCAGCTTGAAAGATTCTTGGCCCACTCGGTCGGCGGCTCCGGGCGCCACCAGTAGAAAGTTGTGCGGCATGTCGTCCGAATTGTTGAAAATCAACTTCACACGGTCACCTGCCCGCACCGTCATTTCGGCAAGGTCATAGCGAAGTCCCGGAAGCGTCCCCAATGAGAGCACTACGTCCGGCTGTCCCCAATCCGCAGCCTGAAAGGTTATTCGCCTGCTTGTGTTTGCTTCCCGGGAAGCATCACCCGGCGTTCCGGTCGCCGGATGAGGCTTGCCGCTCGGCACTGCCGGTAGTTCGGGGAGGGCCATGAGTTTACCCTCAGGCACCTCATTGAATGTGTAGTAGGCCGAATTGTGCAGTGGCGGCTCGCCGTCCTCTGCGGCACGGACACCCACTAGCAGCACCTCGTGAACGTAGTGGCGGCGCGGATGCTCGACGGCCAAGCGCACGCGGTAGCCGTCGTCAGACACTTCTGCGCCGAGTACCTGATGCCGCCTGTCGTCCACCACCGGGCTGCCGTAGACCACATGATATTTGTAAATGAAGCTCGTGATCTGGTAGTTGGTTAGGTCTGTGGCCGTCTCAAGGGCTACAGGTTTGGTGAACTCGATCTCAAAGCCGTCCGGCATGGCGCGCACAGCCTTCATCTCGAAGGGAACACCACCGCGCCAGACTACCCGTTCCAGACCAAACTTCTTTCCACCCGTGGATCCCCATCCACGGCTGGTCTGACCAACGAAGAGACTGCCGTCGTTTCCCCAGGCAAGGCGCAGCACACCAGATGCGAACCCGCTCAGGAACGGGAAGGCCGCGCCCTGATAGACACCCTTCACCTTCTCTAGGAAAACTCTGCTGACGATGCTCTGCCCCTGATCGCCAACCAACATCTGTCCACTGAATGGCCCGAAACGACCGCCGGTGTCGTCCACCAGAAGCTCGGAAGTAGACGTACCAAGAACGCCGTGCGGCATCCACACAGCCGGAAGCTTGAAATTGGGCAGCGCTGCCGCGGCAGAAGCCAGAGTGACCAAGGGTTCGTCGTCGATGTTCTCCGGCTTGACCGGGGGTTGGTTGGGTGGCGAGAAGCGCGGTGCCACGACCTTGTATAGCGCCTCCTCTGTCAATTCGACAGGAGACAGCGGATGACCGGACCAAGCTAGCCCTGCCGGGTGTCCAGCGAAGTCGCCTCGTTCGAGATGGGTGATAAACCCTGAGCCGACCCAGTCGCCCTGGTTCTCCGAGTAGAAGAATTCTCCGTCAACCATGCCATAGCCGGCAGGGGAACGCAGACCCGTCGCCCAGGGCTGCATGGAGCCGTCCTGACCGATGCGCAGCGCCCAGCCACGCCAGGGCACCGGGCTCTCGCCGCGCCACCATCCTCTGTTGCCAATACCGAAAGCGACATTGAGTGTGACGAACATATCGCCGTTCGGTGCGAATACCGGACCGAAGGAGTACTCGTGATAGTGGCCGGAAAGCGGCCAAGAGTACACCGTCTCATAGGTATCGGCGCGACCATCGCCGTCGGTATCCCCAAGTTTAGTGAGCTCGCCCCGTTGCGCCGTGTAGAGCGCATCTTTGTAATAGGCGAGACCGAGCGCCTCGTGCAGACCGCTCGCGAACAACCTGAAATGCGGATCCGCACCCTCACCGGCGGGATTCTCCACTATGTAGACATCACCTCGCCGAGTGACTACGCCCAGGTTTCCATTCGGCAGGGTGGCAAGACCTCCCACCTCTAATTCGATGTCGTCAGGTATCGGCAGCGGCGTGATTTGGTAGTAGTAGTCTGTGGAGCGCACAAGCGGGGGTTCTTCTGCACCGGCAAAGGGTATGCACGGCAGAAGTGCGCAGATGAGCAAACGGCGGCGCGACAGATTTGCGATCCAATCACACACGATCTCACACGATCAGAATAGGATCTCGTAGATCAGGGCGTTTTCCGAGTCGGGCGTTGCGAGAAGCTGTGCGCCTGCGTCCGAGTCACGCACAAATATCCGCTCCGATTCCCGCACCTGAATGTAGTAACGCCGGTCGTCGGCCGAATACAAGCCCGGTTTCATAGGTTCAATATTCGCGGCTTCGGCGATCAGGACATAGAGATTCGGAAAGGGTTCGCTGAACGTCAGGCGACGCTCGATTCGTTTCCCTTCCGTCGCGCGAAGAGCGTCCCTTATGTCGACACCTTCAAATCTGTAATGAACTACGGGGAAGCCAGAGGCTTCTATCCGATAGCTCACTGGCTGGAACCCGGATGTCATGTAGGGGTCCGGCCAGGACGCGCGGTCATCCACCAAGCGGGCGACCAGCGGGCGCATGGTCAGTAACTCCTCGGCACCGCGTGGTCGCGAACTGCCGTCTCCGCGCTGATGCCACATCGGCGTGGCATCGAGAAACTCTCCACGCCAGGCTCGAAGAAGAGTCCCCTGCTCGTAATCCAGCGTGAAGTGCAAATGATCTGGCGAGCCGATATTGATGGCATGCATTACGCGCTCGCCGGTTCCTTCCTCTGCACTGACATCTGCAAAACTACGGAGGATCCGGGGAGTGTCGGCATCAAGGAGTATGGGGTTCACTACATAGCCCACAAATCCGCCCTCGCGATGCAAAGCAATCTCGCGAAAACCTGGACCCCGCACGAAGAGGGCCAATTCGGGACGCGCGGCTTGCTGCCAATCTAGCTTGCCCTTCTTCAGATAGCCTACCTCGAAGCGGTGCCTTCCCGTCTCAAGGCTGGCCCGGGCATGCCGTGCCTCAGGTAGGTAGAAGTGTTCCTCACGGTCGAATATCGGCTTGCCATTGATACGCAGCCAGCCAATCCCAATGTGGTGAAGGTCGAACTCAAAGATTCCTCCAGAGGAAACCTCGATCATGCCGTCGAAC
>CAZNYE010000340.1:0-8553 GCA_964577185.1 uncultured Pseudomonadales bacterium
CCATTTGCCTTTGTCGCCCTTCTATTGTTGCTGGTGTTGGTGCTCCTGGTGGGGGACGTGGTCAAAGGGTCGCGCCGCTGGCTGTCGGTGGCAGGATTTGGCATGCAACCATCGGAGTTTATGAAGATTGCATTGCCAGCCATGCTTGCTTGGGTGTGTGCGCAGCAGCGAATGCGGCGGGGGGGGATGCAGATCGGCCTCGAGATCTTGCTTATTCTGGTGCCGGTGGGTTTGGTGGTGGTTCAGCCCGACCTGGGTACCAGCGTCATACTGCTATTGATAGGAGGCTCCGTCATAATGCTCGCGGGGGTCACACTGAGGTTCATGCTGGGTGTGGGGGTATTGGGTCTCTCATGTGCCCCGCTCCTGTGGATGCTCTTGAAGGATTATCAACGTCTTCGCATATTGACCCTGTTTGACCCCGAACGAGACCCCCAAGGGGCTGGTTGGCACATCATTCAGTCCACCACGGCGATAGGCTCGGGCGGACTCTTTGGCAAGGGCTTTAGACAGGGCACCCAATCGCACCTTGAGTTTCTTCCAGAGCGCCACAATGACTTCATCGCGGCTGTTATTGGTGAGGAATTCGGACTTTTCGGACTCTTGGTGCTCTTGGTTCTGTATCTCCTACTTTTGGGACGCTGCCTTTTCATTTCCATTCAGCTTGAAGAGGCCTATCAAAAGCTGACCGTGGCCGGCATCGCGGTTGGTTTGTTCATCTGTGTATTCGTCAATCTTATGATGGTGTGCGGATTCTTGCCGGTGGTCGGCGTCCCTCTCCCTCTCGTTAGCTATGGAGGCACCTCTATGCTTGGCGCACTCATAGGTATTGGCATCATTCTTTCTTTTAATGCTCATCGGAAATAGTGCTGTGCGAATTCTTTATCTTTTCTTTGTGATCGTTCTATTGGGCATAGCTCAAGCAAGCAATGGTAGTTATCTTAATCGACCGGAGGCGAGCGCTCTCATTGATGACTTGGTAAGCCAATACCATTTGGACAGATCTGGGCTTGAGGCTGCGCTCGCAAGCGCGAAACATCGGAAAAGCGTCATTGAAGCGATTTCCCGGCCAGCTGAACGCAGACTTGAGTGGTATCAGTACCGAGAGATTTTCCTGCAACCCCTTCGTGTGCGCAGGGGTGTTCAATTCTGGACGGACAACGCTGAAGCGCTCGCACGGGCTGAGTCGGAATTCGGAGTCCCGCCCGAAGTGATCGCGGCGATCATCGGTGTCGAAACGGACTACGGGCGAATCATGGGTTCGTTCAGAGCACTCGATGCGCTGGCGACCTTGGCATTCGATTATCCTCCGAGGTCTGAATTCTTTCGCAAGGAGCTTGGTCAGCTACTTGTTCTTGTCAGCGAGGAAGGAGGGGAGATTGAGGATTTCATGGGGTCCTATGCCGGCGCGCTTGGAATGGCTCAATTCATGCCATCAAGCTTTCGCGCATACGCGATCGACTTCACTGGTGATAATCGAAGAGACATTTGGAACGATACCGACGACGCCATAGGGAGTGTGGCCAACTATCTCGCCGTGCACGGTTGGCGGCGAGGTGATCCCGTGATCATGCCCGTCGCGTTGACGGAAGGCACGGACATAGAGTCGCTCAGATTTCAAGGTGAGTTTAAAAATGCCCCCACGCGCAGAGAGCTTGAGCAGCAGGGTGTGGTTTTCGCGGATTCTGAATGGGAGCACATTGACGCTTCGGAGCAGGTAATGCTGACGAGCTTTGAATTCGAGTCGGGATTGGTTCCCTTCGCAGGTCTGAACAACTTTTATGTCATCACCAGGTACAACCGCAGCCATATGTACGCGATGGCTGTTCACCAACTTTCGGGGATGGTAAGGAAGTCCTTAGAAAACGAGGGGTAACTACTCGCCCCCCTTGGCCTTATAGGAACAACGCCCCGTTTGCTGGCGCACGGAATGGGAGAACACACCATCAGGGGCGACATAGTGACTAGTTCCTATAGTGTCAAGGGGGGCGTTGCGAGGAGTGCATTAGGCTGTAGACTAGTCCGCTTTGATCGTCGTACCAGTCGGTGCGTGATCCAATCTGACCAACCAAGGAAAAAGGAAGCTAGATGGCAATTGACAAATTCCCAGTGGAAGCGAGTCATATTCTCATGTTTGCCCGCAGTGTTGGAGATGAGAATCCGATCTATAGCGATGAGGACCACGCGCGAACCTCTGAAGTCGGCAGGGTGATTGCACCTCCCACTTTTGCCCAGGCGAGCGCGCAGTTCGACCCAGATTACTTCTTAAGACCCAAACCCGGACAACCCTGGTTCGGTTCGGGTAAGGAGGCGACCGGTGTGAAGCGTGAGTCGTCGGGCTCTGGTGGTGCTGGTTCCGGGGGCGGGCTGCATGCGGAGCAACATTTCGAATATCACCGTCACATATCTCCGGGTGATGTGCTCACTGCCGAAGTGAGGCCCGGCAAGACTTGGGAGAAGGAAGGCAGGCGGTCGGGCAAGCTGATCTTCAGCGAGTCGATTACCGAGTACCGCGACCAGAACGGCGAGCTCGTGATCACGGCGCGTGGCGTGGGTGTACGAACCCAGCGTCCTGTGGATCAGTAGCACCCCAACAAGTAGAACTAAGCAGGAGCGAGAAGACAATGGCACTCAAGGCAAGTGAAATCAAGGTTGGAGACACCTATTCTGAGCGGCTCGTGGAAGATCTCAAACGCACTCAGATCGTGCAGTACGCCGGAGCTTCGGGTGACTACAACCCGCTGCATACGGACGAGATATTTACCACCCAAATCGCTGGCTATCCTTCGGTCTTTGCCCATGGCATGTTGACTATGGGTATCACCGGTCGATTACTCACCAATTATGTGGGGGATGGACGCCTGACCAAGTACGGTGTGCGATTTACCAATCAGGTGTGGCCGGGAGACACGCTCGATGCGACGGCGACTGTCGAAGCGATTCGCGAAGAGCGTGGGGAACACTTTGTTGATCTTTCGGTAGTGACCTCGAATCAAGACGGTGATGTGGTGGTGTCGGGTACCGCCTCTGCACGGATCGATCCTTAGAAGGGATTGACAGCAAACTCCTCAGCGAACGCTGGTTTGGCCACCATCCGCCGGAATTAACTGTCCGGTGAGCGAAATAATGGAAAAAGTCTGGCAGAATACGCAATTCCCTTGCAGAAATACTTGGCGTCTCAAGTGTCCAACATGCCAGAGCTCCTCTCCGGAGGGGACATGCTCATTCGCGCGCTTCAAGATGAGGGCGTCGAATACATCTTCGGTTATCCCGGAGGTGCGGCACTGAACATATACGACGCCATCTTTAAGCAACAGAAAATTGAGCACATATTGGTGCGCCACGAACAGGCCGCGACCCACATGGCGGATGGCTATGCGCGGACAACCGGCAAGCCGGGAGTGGTGCTGGTCACCTCGGGACCAGGGGCCACAAACGCGGTCACCGGGATAGCGACAGCGTTCATGGATTCCTCGCCCATTGTTGTGATTTCCGGGCAGGTTCCATCAAACCTCATTGGCACCGACGCCTTTCAAGAGACCGATATGATCGGTGTGTCGCGTCCGGTGGTGAAGCACAGCTTCATGGTTCCAAGTGCCGTATCCATACCGGGCATCATCAAGAAAGCCTTTTACCTGGCGAAGACCGGCAGGCCCGGTCCAGTGGTGGTCGATGTGCCCAAGGATACAACCGACCCGGGCGTGACTGCACCCTATGAGTACTCGAATTCAGTATCCCTGCGCTCTTACAATCCTTCCGTCAAGGGCAATCACCGCCAGGTGGCGCGCGCGGTTGGACTTATGCTTGATGCAAGTCGGCCGGTGTTTTATGTTGGTGGCGGTGCCATGCACGGCAATGCCCCGGAACTCCTGCGCAGACTGGCTCGAAAACTCGGGTTTCCAGTGACCAGTACCCTCATGGGCCTCGGCGCATTTCCGGCGTCTGATCCACTTTGGCTCGGCATGCTCGGCATGCATGGCACCTATGAAGCCAATCACGCCATGCACCATAGTGACTGTGTCATCGCCATAGGTGCGCGCTTTGATGACCGAGTGACCAACGATCCGAGGAAATTCTGTAAGGGCGCCGCAATTATTCATGTCGACGTGGACCCGACTTCCATCTCGAAGATTGTCCGAGCTGATGTGCCGGTTGTGGGTTCCGCCGAGACCGTGCTTGGTCAATTGCTTGATGAGGTTGATAAGCAGCTCGCCCGCGCGCCTGATCGCATTGATCGCAACTCAGTCGATGATTGGCATGGGCGCATCGGGCAATGGCGCGATACCTATGGATTGGACAAGGATGTGCGCCTGACACAAGGAGCCGATCCGATTTTGCCTCAACAGGCCGTGCGTGCGCTCGCCAGTGTCGCACCCAAGGATGCCTATGTGACCAGCGATGTTGGACAGCACCAAATGTTTGTCGCGCAGCATTTTCCCTTTGAATCGCCGCGTCGCTGGATCAATTCTGGAGGCCTTGGAACCATGGGTTTCGGGCTGCCGGCGGCCATGGGTATTCAATTCGCGCACAACGAGTCGAGCGTCATTTGCGTGACTGGTGAGGGCAGCTTCATGATGAACGTGCAGGAGCTTTCCACCTGCCTTCAATACGCCCTGCCCATCAAGATCATCTGCATCAACAACCAAGCGCTCGGCATGGTCAAGCAGTGGCAGGACATGCAGTATGGTGGCCGACATTCCCACTCGACCTACCAGGACTCGCTGCCCGATTTCGTGGCACTCACTGAATCATTCGGGCATGTCGGATTTCGGGTGTCCCGATTCAAAGATTTGCAACCAGTGCTTGAACGAACCTTCAGTCCAGAATTGAAGAACAAGCTCGTATTTGTTGATGTCTTGGTGGATCCTACCGAGCATGTGTATCCCATGGCCATCAAGGGCGGTGCCATGTGTGACATGTACCTCAGCAAGAGCGAGAAAACGAGGGCGGAACCGGAATAGCGAGGTAGATCGTGCGTCGTATCGTCGCGGTGCTCATCGAAAATGAGGCTGGTGCCCTGTCGCGGGTAGTCGGCCTGTTTGCGCAGCGCAACTACAACATAGATAGCCTGACGGTGGCGCGGACGGAAGATCCGACCTTGTCTCGTCTGACCATCGAGACGCACGCCGATGATTCCGACATAGAGCAGATTACCAAGCAGTTGCACAAGATCGTGGAAGTCGTGAAGGTGGATGATCTGACCAACTTTCGCCACATTGAGCGAGAAATTATGCTCGTCAAGGTGCGCGCAGAAGGCCCGACACGAGCGGAGATGAAGCGTATGGCAGATATTTTTCGTGGTCAAATCGTTGATGTCACAGACACGACTTTCACGATTCAACTGGTGGGCGCGGACGAGAAGCTCACCAGTTTCATCGAAGCCATAGACTCGAAGTTGGTGCTGGAGGTTGCTCGTAGCGGGGTGACGGGGCTGGCGCGAGGCAAGCGCACCCTGAGGGTGAAATAGGGGTACAAGATGAACAATTCTCATTATGGCCGCGCACTCCAATGTGAGTGCCCGACCTTCTCGGCCAACTCCCCGCCGAATCGGCTTTCGGACGGTCGTTCGGAAGCGGTTCGCAGCCATCATGAGAATTGTCGGTACACAACGACAGAGGACTGAACAAGAGGTTGCGATTTATGCAGGTCTACTATGAAAAGGACGCGGACATTTCCCTAGTCAAGGAAATGTCGGTCGCGGTGCTTGGCTATGGCTCTCAAGGCCACGCGCATGCCAACAATCTGCGCGACTCGGGTGTGCGCGAAGTGCGGGTTGGACTGCGTCCGGGCTCTGGTTCTGCCACCAAGGCCGAGGCCGCTGGATTCACGGTGTTCGAACCAGCCGAAGCAGTTGCGGGGGCAGACCTCGCAATGGTGCTGGCACCAGACGAGGTTCAGCCAGCGCTCTACAAGGATGCCATCGACGGTCATTTGCGTTCGAATGGCGCCCTGGCGTTTGCGCATGGATTCAACGTACATTTCGGACTGATTGAGCCGCGCGAAGATCTTGATGTCATCATGATTGCGCCCAAGGGTCCGGGACACACAGTGCGCGCGACCTATGTTGCCGGAGGTGGTGTCCCGAGCCTGGTGGCTGTCGCCCAGGATGCCTCGGGCAGAGCGCGCGACATCTCACTGTCCTACGCCGCTGCCATTGGTGCGGGTCGTGCCGGAGTCATCCAGACCAGTTTTCGCGAGGAAACCGAGACCGATCTCTTTGGTGAACAGGCTGTGCTCTGCGGTGGATTGGCGGAACTCGCGCAAGCGGGTTTCGACACATTGGTCGAAGCGGGCTACGCGCCGGAAATGGCCTATTTCGAGTGTCTGCACGAACTCAAGCTGATCGTGGACCTCATGTACGAGGGTGGCATAGCCAATATGTGGTATTCAGTGTCCAACACGGCTGAATACGGTGGTCTCACGCGCGGGAAACGAATCATCACGGAACAGACGAGGCAGGAGATGAAACGTATTCTGGCTGAGATTCAGGCCGGAAAATTCGCTGGTGAGTTCGTTGCCGAGAATCAATCGGGCGTTCCGCATATGAAGGCCATGCGTCGAATGCTCGCGAGCGACCCTATTGAAGACGTGGGCGAACGGCTGCGCGCAATGATGCCCTGGATTCGTGAATCTCGACTGGTTGATCGTAGCAAGAACTAGAAATGAACGTCTCTACTCGCCCCCCTTGGCACTATGGGACAACGCCCCTGTTGTGGGCGCACGGAGAGGGCGAGTACACCATCAGGAGCGACATAGCGGTTAGTTCCCATAGTGTAAACGGGGACGAGCAGTGACGTGCATCCTATTCATTTGCTTCGCCGTCATCTTCGGAGCGATCGATCAGCCAGGGAAGATACGGCTTGTCAGCATCAAGATATGCTTTCTTTTCCGCATTGTCCGGCAGGAGTCCGTAGTACCTGTCTTCTCGATTGGGCTCGACTTTCCAAGCATCGGGAAAGGGCGCGACTGTGGGACCTTGTCTGTTCCGTAGGTTCATGCCTTCGGCGAGTCTGGCGGTGAAGGGCACGGCCCGCTGTCCGGAGGCGCTGGTCAGTTGCTCGTAGAGTGCCACCCTCAGTTCTTGGCGAGCGATGTAATAGGCCGGATCGTCAATGAGGTTGTGCACTCTAGGGGATCGGCATCGACATCATAGAGCAATGAACAGGACACTCACATGATTGATGATTTTCGGGTTCATGGCCTGTGTCCTCTTGTCAATTACTTCTATACTAAATGCCTCTGAACCTGCTGGCTACTCGCGAACAATGGGGGAAAACCTCTGGACAAGGCTCCTCAAGGCTCCCACGCATCGAAGGCAGCCTGGACAGAAGCGCCGTGGCATCTATCTATTGCCCAATCTGCTCACCACTGGTGCGCTCTTCGCCGGCTTCTATGCCATCGTCGCTTCAATCAAGGGCTCCTTTGAAGCGGCGGCGCTCGCTACGCTGGCGGCCATGGTGCTGGATTTTGCCGATGGTCGCGTTGCTCGCTACACACACACGGAAAGTGAGTTTGGTGCCGAATACGACAGTCTGTCCGACGTGGTGTCTTTTGGTGTGGCGCCGGGACTCATGGCTTTCATGTACGCGGTCTCCAATCTGGGCCAGTTGGGATGGGTCGTGACTTTCGTCTATCTGGCCTGCACGGCGCTGCGCCTGGCCAGATTCAATACCGGCGCCGCGTCGGAGTATTTCACCGGGCTTGCCAGTCCCGCGGGTGCCGGCTTGGTAGCGAGTAGTGTCTGGTTGTCGGCGGGGTTGACAGGGCCGGGTGCGACTGATTCCGTCACCATTGGCATAGTGCTGTCACTGGTTGTGCTAGCTTCTGGTCTACTCATGGTAAGCAATTTCGCCTACGTATCGCCGAAGGCTGTGCGACTAGGCGACCGTGTACCCTTTACCGTGCTTGTGGCGATCGCGCTCGTGTTTGCGCTGGTTCTGCTGGATCCCCCCTTGGTGCTACTCGGACTGTTTGGCGCCTATGCGGCATCCGGACCCCTGCAGCGATTTCTTGGCAAGCGCGAGTCCGAGAGCGCAGACGAGGATGAGGACGAGGACGAGGATGAAGTGATTGACTCCAATGAGACAGACGAAACGCAATTGGACGACTCAGACGTACAACAAGAAAAGCAAGAGGAGGAAATATCCAAATGAGCGTACTCATTCGGCATCCGGAAAAGATACCTTCAAGTGAGATTACACCCGAGTCGGCCTACAAGTCGCGGCGAGCCTTCATGGGTACGACGGGTGCCCTGACCGCGGGACTGTTGGGAGCATTCTCGGCGCAGGCCTATGCCGCCTCAAAGTGGTTGCGATCAAAGATCCCCGCGGGCTTGGGAGATCCAGAATTTGAAGAACCAGTCACGCCCTTCGAATTGGCGAGCAGCTACAACAACTACTACGAATTTGGAACCGACAAGTCAGACCCTTCGAAGTATGCGCATGAGCTCGCCACCGACCCTTGGAGCGTGGAGGTCGTGGGCGAAGTGGCGAAGCCGGGTGCCTACACCCTTGAAGACGTTCTGGCGCCGCATGATTTTGAGGAGCGCGTCTA
>CAZNYE010000341.1:0-2809 GCA_964577185.1 uncultured Pseudomonadales bacterium
ATAGTTCCCCAAGACCACGAACTCGCCTCGCGTGATCAATTGACCATGGGGGAACTCGCCACCTATCCAATTGTCACCTATTCATTTGGCTTTTCTGTTGGCTCTCCGCTGCACACGGCCTTCGCTGCCGCGGGGCTCGAACCACGACTCGCACTTACGGCTACCGATACAGATGTCATAAAGACCTACGTGCGTCGCGGGCTGGGGGTGGGCATTATCGCGAGCATGGCCTATGAGGGGGAAAAGGACGGGGATCTTGTGCACATTGATGGTTCCAACCTCTTTTCCTTCTCGACCACATATATTGGATGTGTGCGCGGTGCCGAACTGCGTGAGTTCGGCTTTGAGTTCATACGCTGGTTCGCGCCGCATTTGACCCGCGAGGTCGTGGAATCCTTCCGACAGACTGCAAGCGACCGCGAGCGAGAAGGCATCATGAGCGAACTCGAATTGCCGAGACGTTGAGCTGAAGACCCATGTCGGAACCTCGCGCATCTGACGACTTGCAGCGAGAAGTGGATAGCATCCCGCTGTTCCCCCTCGGTGTGGTTCTGTATCCAGGTTCGGAGCTCGAATTGCGTATTTTTGAACCTCGTTACCACTCGCTGATGGAATGGTGCATGGCTTCTCGTTCAGGGTTTGGAGCGGTGCGCATTGAAGAGGGAGTGGATGCACTGCGTGAACCTGATGCGCGCCAGCCGACCATATCGTCTGTCGGGACCTACGTGCGCATCGTTGATCACGCTCCCATGTCGTCTGGACAGAGACTTGTGCGCGTGGCGGCAGAGCGTCGCTTTGAGGTACTTGTGACTCATGAGCGCCCCGATCGATTGCTGCTGGGACGCGTGAACTGGCTGCAGGATGAATCCGTGGACGCAATTCCCTCCGAGTTTGATGGGCTGGTGGATATACTGCGAAGTTTCATTTCCAGACATCCAGAGCTTGAGGATGCCATCGACCTCGCGAATGCGTCACAGGTAAGTTGGTGGTTGACGCGCCTCTCTGTACGGGATTTGGATTTGGGGCAACAGATTCTGAGCCTCAATAATCCGCTTGAGCGCCTGCGCACAATCAGGCAATTCATATCCATGAAAGGAGCTTCGTGAAATGGCCGCCGCCGAGTCTAGTGAGATTAAAGGAGCCCTTTCGGACTATGTGAGATCTTTGGGCGCACGAGCCAAGAAGGCTTCACGAGCGCTTGTCGGTGTATCCGCGGCCGCTCGTAGCGACGCACTTTCTCGAATAGCTGCGAGTTTGGACGCTTCGCGAGCAGAGGTGTTGGAAGCGAACGAGCAAGATATGCTCATCGCGCGCGGGAGAGCTATCGCAGTACCCTTGCTGGACAGGCTGGGGCTTGATGATGCTGGCATCGACCGAATGATCAAGGCGCTTCTTGAGGTGCGCAACCTTCCAGACCCGGTTGGGCACATATCTGATATTTCGCGAAGGCCCAGCGGCATAAGAGTCGGGCGAATGCAGGTTCCCCTGGGGGTGGTGGCGATCATTTATGAATCTCGCCCGAATGTTACTTTGGATGCCGCCAGTCTTTGCTTTAGGTCTGGTAACGCTTGCATTCTTAGGGGCGGCTCCGAGGCCATTTTGACCAACCGTGCGATCGCCAAGTGTATTTCTCAGGGGCTTGAGGAGGCCGAGGTGAGCCCTGACGCTGTGCTCTTGGTTGAAATTACTGATCGAGACGTGGTATCCGAGCTCGCGCGCCTCGATGAGTTTGTGGACCTGCTCGTGCCCCGCGGGGGCAAGTCCTTGATAGAGCGCGTCAGCCGAGAAGCCAAGGTCCCCGTGCTGAAGCACTTGGATGGAGTCTGCCATCTTTACATCGCTGAAGATGCTGATCCGCAAATGGCGCTGGAACTCGCCGTCAATTCCAAGACTGAAAAATACGCCGTCTGCAATGCGCTAGAAACATTGCTGATCGATAAGAAGACAGAGCGCCTGTTGCCGCAGATTGCCGAGGCCTTGCAGGCGCGCGGTGTGGAACTCATGGGTTGCGAGCAAAGTCGCGCGCTGGTGATGAACATGCGGGAGGCAGGCGAATCGGACTGGTATCAAGAGTATCTTGGGCCTCAGCTTGCGGTGCGCGTGGTCGATGGGCTAGAGGCGGCTATTGAGCATATCCACGCCTACGGGTCCGCGCACACCGACGCCATTGTGACGCAGGACTACGCCAAGGCGAATGAGTTTCTGTCACGAGTAGATTCCGCGACCGTGATGGTGAACGCGTCCACGCAGTTTGCAGATGGCTATGAATTCGGACTTGGCGCGGAGATAGGAATATCCACGGACAAGCTGCACGCGCGCGGCCCAGTCGGACTTGACGGCCTTACAAGCACCAAGTTCATTGTGCTCGGTGAGGGCCAGATTCGCCGCCGATAATGAGAGTGATCTTTGGCGGCAGTTTCGATCCAGTCCACCAGGGCCATATCGCCGTGGCAAATTGTCTGCGTAATCTAGGGGCCATGGTATTCATGCTGATTTCTGTGAATCCTCCATTCAGAGGCGCCCCCCAGGCTTCAACGAAACATCGCATGGCCATGCTGCGTCTGGCGGTGGGCGCCGAAAAGAACATTCGCATAGAGAGAGGGGACTCGGTTTGCGAGTCCCCCTACACCATCGATGTGCTTAGGAGCCTGCGCAGGTGTCTCGGAGATGAGTTGCCACTGGCTTGGGCACTGGGTTCTGATCAATATGCCCATCTCAATACCTGGCGCGATTGGTGGCAGCTCACAGAACTTGCGCACTTGATCGTGTTCCCAAGACTCGGCCAGCAAGCGCGCGCACACTTGCAAGT
>CAZNYE010000342.1:0-8152 GCA_964577185.1 uncultured Pseudomonadales bacterium
CCACTCACCCCTCCACCCACGGTGACCGGCTTGATGTGCACCCGCTCGCGATCAAGGCGCAACACTTCGGCGACTTCCGTACACACAATTGACGGTGTCAAGGTGCTTGTCCAGAGGTGGAGATCTCCCTTCACCGCGTCGAAACGAGCAACCGTACTGCTGGTCTCGATGCATGCCGACGTGGTCGCGCCGTTTCTGTAGGTGCCCTCCACAATGAACGCCGCACGTTCAATGCCGTCCGCCACATCGCCATAGTTTCGGTCAAACTTCAGCGCCATGTTCTTCTCGAACGACCCGCCCGCACCCGAGTTGATTTCGGGAAATCGCTTCGAGAGCGCCTTCTCGGGGTCTTCGGCGTAGGCAAGCGCCTGGTATCGCACGTCAATTAGCTCCAGAGCACGCATGGCGGTCTCTCTTGTGGTCGCGGCTACAGCCGCGATGCCCTCACCGTAGAAGCGCACTTTGTCCCTCGCAAGAACAAAGCGGTCGGAATACCTCGGCAAGTGCGTGTACTTGACATTTGGCAATTGACCGCCGCTGATAACGGCCTTCACACCAGGCAGGGCGGACGCCTGTGAAACATCGATCGAAATTACTTTCGCGTGTGGGTGCCTTGCGCGCAGTATGGCTCCCTCGAGCATGTCGGGAAACTCGAGGTCACCGACGTATAAGGCTTTTCCGCGCACCTTGGCCTCGCTAGACCGCAAGGGCAGGCGCCGCCCCACATAATTGAGCTTATTCGACTTTTGCGCCATTGCCTGTGATTTCTTCTATGGCCTGCAAGATCGCTCCGTAGCTACCGCAACGACACAGGTTTCCATTCATAAAGAGTTTTATCTGGTCTCGGGTTGGCGCTTCGAACGCTTCAAGCAGGGCGACGGCGGACATGACCATGCCAGGAGTACAAAAGCCGCATTGCAGCGCACCCTTGGCGAGAAACGCCTCTTGCACAGGATGCATGGCGCCCTGTCGCGCGATTCCTTCAATGGTTGTCACGGACTTCCCCTGAGCCGCGCCCAAGGCATAGATGCAGGCGTATACCGGCTCGCCATCAACGAGAATCGTGCATGCGCCGCAATCCCCGCTACCGCAGCCAAGCTTGGTGCCTTTGAGTTTCAGGCAGTCACGCAGGTAATCCAGCAGGGTCATACTTCCAGGCGAGATCACCTGCCGCACCACTCCGTTGACTCGTATTTCGGCTTTTCGCTGCACGCTTGAACTTCAGTCTAGCTTGAATGTGCAGGTTTTATCATCAGACCCTGGACCGGGAAACTCAAGCGCGCGCAAGGCGATGCAGGGCGATGGACTCCATCAGGTAGCAAAGGCAATCTTGACGAACACTTTCCGCTCTCGTGGTGTACATAGAGAAGATAAGGTCACGGGCGAGTCGCACGCTGTCCCCCCGAACCTCAAAGTACTCCTCCACATCAACCTCGCCCTGTCTGCTGGTAATGACGAGGGGTGGTTCGCCGGCACACGGTAACCTGGCAAAGAAGGTGCCCTTGGGCAGAAGTTCGAAATTGCGCGATTCTATTTCCGTGGACAGGCTGATGTCCGACAGCGCGGGCTCGTCTGGGTCGGATGCGAATTCGAATTGACAGTTGCTTGGCAATTCAATTCTCGCCAGGGTTCTATAGAGTGAAGCACCGGAGCCGTCACCGACCGCCACATCGTCAAGTGAGTCAATTGCTAGCATGGATTCAAGCATGGCGAATGTTCGCGAGATGCCTTCCCCATCGCCAATTCGTCCCGCTTCCAAGGTCACAGAAGGACAAAAGTCCGAAAAAGCCGCCGTCTGGATACTGCTCGGATAGTCCACCAGCACTGTGACCGGAGCAAACATCGAGCCAACCCGAAGCGTGTACCAGTCAAGCTTGGAAATACACACATGACAGGGATTCACGCCGCTGTTGTTGTGTATATCGATGCTCGCGAAACAGCCCTTGGCGCGCATGTGTTCGGTGACACGGCGCGCCGTGTCGGCCAAGGGGTGATCCACATGACCATTCCAAACCCGATTAAAGTCCGGCTGGTCATCGAGATGCCGCACTCCGGCTCTTGCCGCCTGCACGTTGCCCACGAATAGGCTCATGGCACGCTGTGGCGACCTGCCTTGCAGAGACTTCAACAGACGACGCACAGCATCCCAGCCCCCCACTTCGTTTCCGTGCAAAAGTACCGAAACGAACACTCCAGGGTGCCTATCCCCCTCGATTTCAATCAGGGTTGGACCGTCCAATACTTCATGCAGCTTCGGCGCCGGCAGATCCACCATGCCGCAGGGCAAACTTTCCAAGATCTGCAGACTCATCATCCAGCCTCATCCGCACCTTTCACAGAGATCAAAGAGATCAAAGAGACCACTGTCCAACTGGTCCGCCCTCTGACTGTCGATCCAGATACGCGAGCACCAAAGCTTGGTAATCGTCTCCGTGCTCTTGAAGCCAGGCGCGCATCCAATGGGCCCCGGTCTGCCGCGCTTCGACGCGCTCGGCGATGATGTTCAAGAACTCATGTATTTCCGATTCGGGAATTTTCTGACTCAAGAGCCCAAGTCTCGCCTTTGGCAGCAGTTCCGTAAGCAGCAGTTCGCGCAGTTCCACGCTTTCTCCGTGGCGCCAATACACCTGCGCATCAAGGCCATGCCGGGCCGCGCGATAGAAATTGCGCTTCGCTTTCTCAAAGGGGATTTCATCACTCAGTGTATCGATCTCCTGAGAATAGTTGAGAACAAGGCCGTAGAAGAACGCCGCGTTGGCAATGTTGTCTATGAGGCTCGGGCCGGCGGGGATGACCCGGTGTTCCAGTCGAAGGTGCGGCACGCCATCGTAATCGAAGCCCACCAAGGGTCGGTTCCATCGCCACACAGTACCGTTGTGCAGGCGCAAATGCGCAAACCTGCCCGGAGCCACATCATCTACCTGGGGGATCAAGGGTTCATAGTGAATGAGGTTTTCTTCAAATACCTCGAACAAGGAGTTCTTAACGTAGCCCGAGCCGAAGGTGACATGCTTAAAGTCGCCACTGCCGACATCGACGGACTGCTCGAATACCGGTATGCGCGTTTCCATCCAGAGCTGTTTACCGAGAAAAAGCGGCGAATTGGTCGCCACGCCAACACAGGCCGCCGATGCGAGCACCGCCGCATTGTAGAGCGCGGCGGCGGTGTCTGATTGAACCTGCAGGTGTACCTGAAAGGATGTGGCCGCCGACTCTATGAGCACGCTTGGGTGGCTCCGTCTCAATCGTTCCACACCCTTGATATCTATGCGGAATGGTTGATTGTCGCGGCGCAGAAGCACTTGCTCGTTGAGCGCGGCAAAGCGGGTCAATCCGGACATGTTTTCGGCCTGGAGATCTTCGGCGGCAATGGTGGGAAGAATGCCTATCTGAAGCAGATTGAGTCCTAGCATGCGCGCACAGTTCACACACTTCGTCCAGGTGGCGCCGAGTTCATCATGCAATCGCGAGAAGGCCTTGCCCTGCAGGCTGGTCGGCGAGCCGTTCAGTTCGATATTAAACTTCGCCAGTTCTGGAACCACAAGACCGTGCTTCAGTCGCTTCAGGAAGAGTTCGTTCTCGGGATGCGCATTGCCGTCTGAGTCGAGTAGCCAGGCTTCAAGTTCGAACCCAGCGACGAATTCGCGTTCGCTGAGGCCGCGATTCTCAAACAGGTAATGCAGCAGCGCGGTTTCTTCCTTGAGGCGTTCACGAAACTCTCCAAAATCTGACCTTGTAAAGTTCCGCGTACGGATTTCTTCGCCCACTTCGGCGGTATCCGAGTCTAGAGACAAAGCCCATTATCCGCTATGTCACCCTTGATGGTGTGCTCACCCATTCCGTGCGCCCACAACAGGGGCGTTTCCCATAGTGTCGAGGGGGGCGAGTAGTTGCGACTGCTTGTACATATACAATGCCACACAAGACACTCACCGAGATTTCTACGATGGTTCGGGGTCGGAACTTCAGCGCGTTCATCCTCTTCTTCTGGCTCACATCGGGCAGCTTTGCCGGCGATCATCCACCACTGGTTCGCTGGGGAGCCGACGACACCCTTGGTGCAGTCAACCTATTGAACGCAGACAAGGTGGTAGCGGCCGCCTCACTGGTGAAGCTGGGCAAGACCTATGCATTGGGTGTCGAGACCGGCCCTGACACGCCCGCCTACCCACCTAGGTACTACAGGCTGATGATCACTCAAAACACCGATGGTACAGGCCCCACCCTGGGAAGCAATCAAGCAACGGCAAATGATGATTTGATGGTGTCGTGGATGGGCATCGGCAGCCAACTCGACGGGCTTGGGCATCTCGGTTCGGAGCACGTCTATTACAACAACCTGCATGCCTCGGAGTTTGTCGCGCCGACAGGACTTACGAAGCTCGGCACCCATGAAATACCGCCCATAGTGACACGCGGCGTGCTACTTGATATGGCGCGCTATTTTGATGTGCAGCGGATGCAGACGGGTCAGGCATTCAACTCGGCGGAGATCAGGGCCGCGGCCGAATCACAGGGTGTGAATATCGGAACTGGCGATGTGGTGCTGTTCAATACCGGATGGCAGGCACTCGCCGATACAGATCCCGACGCCTTCATGGCTGGACTGCCGGGTATCGGAGAAGATGGTGCGCACTATCTCGCCGAACTAGGCGTTGTGGCGGTAGGCGCAGACACCTGGGGGCTAGAAGTGGTGCCTGCGGAGGATCCTCAAAAGGCATTTCCCGTGCATGTGGATCTCCTCAAGAATCACGGCGTATACATACTTGAAAACATGGCGACGGCAGAGCTTGCCGCAGATGAAGGCTGGGAGTTTCTCTTTGTGCTGGGTCAGCCCCGCTTCGTAGGCACGGTTCAGGTGGTGATCAACCCGATTGCCATTCGATAGATCTAGCCCGGGAGGCAACTTGCGCAGACGGGTTCGCGAGACCCGGAGGAGATGCTGACCTGGTCATGTTCGAGTTTCATCGCCGCGAGGACATCACACATTCTGCATCCATTCACCGCGTGATACGTTTCGGGAGACCTTACTCGAATCTTCCGCCTCGGCCCTGGGGCAACTCTGCCATTAGAGAGCTTTGATCGAGGCCCCTCTATGGCAACATGAATAGACCCGCAGGGAGAATTCGGGAGACCCATGAACGCGCCCATACAGTCCCTTTTCCAAGGCATTGATCGCAGCAAGGCACCGGAACCAGAGATTCTGGACCATCCCGTGAGCGGAGAGCGCTACTACAGCCGTGAGTTCGCGCAAGCTGAATGGGATCACATGTGGACACGGGTCTGGCTCATTGGCGGACTCGAAGCGGAAGTGCCAGAGCGCGGCGACTTCATTACCTGCGAGATTGGCCGCGAGTCAATTCTCATGGTGCGCGGCTCTGACCGGCGCATCCGCGCCTTCTATAACGTCTGCCAACACCGCGGCAACCGGCTTGTGCATTCCGAGAGCGGACACGTGGCAAGCGACCTTCAATGCGCCTATCACGGCTGGCGGTACGACACCACCGGCACCCTCAACTGGGTCTACTGCGAAGAGGATTTCGTTCAAGGCAGCCCCTGCGGCAAACGAAATCTGGTCGAAATTCCTTGCGACACCTGGGCTGGCTTCATTTGGTACAGCATGGATGAGAACGCCAAGCCACTCTGCGCATACCTGGATCCCATCGCCGAGCAGCTAGATTGCTACCGCATGGAGGGCATGAGACGCACTCACTGGGTCACGCTTGAAGGCGAATTCAACTGGAAGTGCGTACAGGACAACTTCAACGAGAGCTACCACCTCCCCTATGTGCATCCGCAAGCGAGCATTGCTCTCGACGAGCACTATTCAAACTGTCAGTTCGACCTCTATCCGACCGGCCATGCGCGGATGTTCATGCCAGGCGGCGGTCCCAATCCCGATTATCAAGGCAGCCCTGATGATGTCTTCGCGGCCCTTGGCGAAGAACTCAAGTTTTGGGAACTGGATCCAGAGCCATATAGGCACGATATCCCAAGCTTGCGCACCGCCTTACAAGCACAGAAACGCAAGCTTGGAAGCAGCAAGGGGTACGACTTTTCGCTTTATTCCGACGAACAGCTTACGGACCATTACCACTACACCCTATTCCCAAACGTTTCGTTCAGCATGAAGCCCGATGGTTGCATTTGGCTGCGCGCGAATCCGCATCCAACCGATACAGAAAAGTGTCGTTTTGACATGTGGTATCTAACCCTTTTTCCCGAGGGCGCCACTGAGTACTTTTCAGCGTCCATGAGCGACTGGGTGAGTATCGACCACCCCGCCGAACATCAGGTTGGCAAGGTGGGAGAAGTCTCCTGCGGCCCCGGCATCGACCAGGACGTGTCAATTTGGGCCACTCAGCAACAAGGTCTGCGTTCAAGAGGCTATAGAGGCGACTACATGCCCATGCAGGAACGAAGAATTCGCTACTTCCATCAGAATCTCGACCGGTATCTCGCGGACGAGGTGGACTGAGCTCAGCGTGAGCGAAAAGCTGCTCGTCCCCCTCGCGGACACCGATTCTCTTACCGAGGGAGAAAAGCGTCTCTACACCGCCGGACCCTTCGAAGTCCTTGTGTGTCGCGTCAAGGGTGAGCTATTCGCCGTCGAAAACAAATGTTCGCACCAAGAGCGCCCGCTTGCCCGCGGTCGCTTGCGCCACCACCTGCTTGTATGCCCGCTGCATGGGGCGACCTTCGATGTGCGCGATGGCAGTCACCGGTCGCCACCCGCAACTTGCGGAATCGCGAGCTTCCCAGTGATTCAATCCGAACGAGGCATTTGTGTCGAAATCCCACGCGAGCGGAGGAAGCCACCGGCGGATCCTTTCTCTGGCGCACAGATGGTGCGCACACGCTAATCTCACTCAGACCGCCAATAGAGGTGACTTCCGTAGTAAGCTAGGCTTTCTCGTGAACCTTCTGTCGTGAGAGATGGAGTGCTTGTGAACCAATCGGTTCGAGCTTTGTGCGCAAGTCTCGGCCAGTGTGAACGAATTTCCAAGGCCGCAGTCGTCCTGAAGAAGATAGGTGAGGCGATAGACCTACCTTTCCCCGCCGTCATTGCCGATTACACCAGCCACGCGCTGCCAAAGGATGAGAAGGGCGAGCCACTAGCCAAACACTTCGGCTGGGAAATTGATTTTCGCGAGGATTGGGTCGAGCGGCGACTCAACCTCATCAGCCCCATCGCCGCGATGTGCAGGCTGTCGCTAAAGCCCTTCATTTGGAAAGCGGAGGACGTACAAAAGGCCTGCAGTGCCCTGCCCCGATCAGCGGCTTGGCATCTCACCCCCGAGCGCGGCATATATGGTGCGCTCGCGGTGCCGGTACACATGCCACTGTGCCGGGTTGGTTCTGTGCAATGGATCAGTCGGGATGATTCTTCCGACCTGCCAGCGGTCCTTTGCGAACACGGTGCCGACTTAAGGGCGGCTGCACACTTTTTCATGGAGCTCGTCTATACCGAGCGTACCGACACGGAGATTTCCATTCACGGCGAGCATCCTGACGAGAAAGCGCTCACCGAACTCAATCGCGTGAGGCTCACCGAACGGGAGCTCGAATGTCTCAATTGGGTTGCCCTCGGAAAAACAGACGTACAGATTGGAGAGATCATCCACCGCGTGGCGACAACCTCACGCTTTCATGTCGAAAACGCCATGACCAAGCTGGGCGCGAGCAATCGCGCGCAGGCAGTGGCGATCGCCATGCAGCTCGGCATCATCCGCGCCCACGACAACGTTCATCCAGCGGGCGTGGCGAGACGCCACGCTCAGAGGTATCAGTACTAGCGCCGGCAAGTCCAGATTATGCGTACCAAACTGACCTTGGTGACTAGAGCCCAAGCACCCGCTTGGCGATCACGTTCTTCTGAATCTCGTGCGACCCGCCGAAAAGTGATGCGGCGCGTCCATTGAGATAACGCCCCATCACACGCTCCATCTCGGGCCTCCCAGGCCAAGACTGGTTACTGCCCTCATAGAGGGAAATATGGTGTGCGCTCGGCAGTCCATAATAGCCTATTGCCTCAACTTTCAACGTCTCGAGCCACTGCCCAAGATCCGAGGCCGAGTTCTTCAGGATCGACGCAGCCGGTCCAGGAGAGGACCCCTGCATGGCGTCGACTGCCATAAGTTCGGTCAACATG
>CAZNYE010000343.1:0-7301 GCA_964577185.1 uncultured Pseudomonadales bacterium
GGCGCGATTCTCAGAAAGTGCCATGTTATAGCTGTCGGAACCACGGCTGTCGGTATGACCTTCAATAACCACATCAAGCTCCTGATATTCGCTTAACAGATCGGCGAGTCCGCGCAGGTCATCATCATATTCGGAGCCTAAGTCATGCCTGTCATATTCGAACAGGATGAGTATGTGTGCATCATCAACAGCCTCGCGCATGACCTCTTGGGGAGCCTCCGGCGGAGGGGGTGGGGGCGGGCAACCGCGACTAACAACCTGTGCGCCTTGCGGTGTGTTTGGGCAATCATCTGAATCATCATAGACACCGTCCCCGTCGGTGTCTGGACAGCCGTTCGAATTGACCTGACTGCCCGGGGGAGTGTTCGCACAGAGATCCGATGCATCGGACACACCATCGTCATCTGCATCCGGAGGTGGATCTGGTGTGATGTCGCCTAACTGCACCGCCAGACCAAAGCTTGCCACGGGGCCCCAATCAACATCACCGCGTCCCATAAGACGAAGGTCTCCACGCACAAACATGCGTTCCGTCACTTCGTAATAGCCGCCAAAAGCAGCGTTGAATTCTGTTTCATCAGATTTGAAGTCAGCGCCATTATCAAATCTGCCCACGCCCACACCCAAGCTCACATAGGGGCGCCAGTTGTTTCTCTGCGCAAAGAGGTAGCCCGCATTGATGCTTCCATGTAGTTGTTCGGTGTCCTGCCTACCGATTTCGGTGCCTACGCGATTCTCGTTGCGCGTAATCATGACTTCCCAGAAATAATTGTTGTCCCGTACCCAGGTGGCCGAAACCATGCCGCCGAGGAAATCGTCGGCATCATCTCCCAAGTCGTCTGGGGTTGGATCGAACGCACCACCGGCGGAAAGGATGGTGCTGCCGGTCTGCGGACGCTGAACCGGCTCCCAAGCGGCAATACTCGATTGCAGCGCAAGCAGAGCCAACATTGAAACAGCGAGAAGCGAATAGGTCGAACGTGATGGATTCACGGACTTCTCCCAACCAGGTACTTAGTCTTGCAAATTCTAATGATTCGTGCGATAGGGGTCAATGAAGTAGTCAATGAAGTAGTCAATGAAGCAGGACACGACAAGAGTCAGCACTTGCAATGCTGAAGCATGCGGGTGTTTATATCTGGAAGAGAAAGCCGTGCTACGTCTTGGGTAGTGCGCTCCTGGCAACAAACACTTCAGCCGCCAGACGAGTTCACCCATGGGTGATCGAATGCGAAGGGTGTCCGAATTGTTGCAGAAGATACGTGCTTGGGAGAGTTCGAGTGTCGAATTCAAAGCAGTACGTGTCGTCGGCGGAAAGGTAAGGGGACCGACTAGAGACACCCTCTTCAATGCACAAGAGGTCCCAGATACAGGCGCTACCAAGTAAATCGGCAGAGTCGAGTATCTTCAATACAGCATGAGGGCCGTGTTGTGCAGAATGGGCCAGCCCTATCTGGGATTCCAAGAATTATTGGCGCGGTGCCTGTTTCGGTAATTTCACGCGACTCACCGGATAGCCCGCAGCTTCGGGTAATGCCAGGAAAAAGTCATCGCCTTGTTTCTCTCTTTTCGGCAGGACCTGCACGATTTCTGATGCTCGCGCGGCCTCAATGGCCTCGGTCACGGTCGAGGACATGCCGAGCTTCTGCAGGTTGCACAGGGTCGGAAAGATGATGTTGTGCGTTCCCTCCTTGGCAGCCCGCTCGGCGTCCTGCGGCCTAATCCACAACGAATCGACCGATTCGTGCCCGTCATGCACCAAGAGTTGGTCCGCGGGCGTGGGCACGAGGAAAAATTGGGTGTCAAAGCGCCGAGGCATGATGAGCGGGGTGACCCAGTGCGCAAAGTGAACAAGCATGTCGCACGCGAGCCGCAGACCTTCGGCGGTGAGGAAGTCGTACAGGGTCGACTCACCCTTGTGAATGCGGCCGCGCCAATGATCGAGTCCGAGCAAGTCCTTGCCACTGACAAGTGCCTCTTGGCCTAGCTCGCGTGCGAGCAGTACGCCGCATTCTTCGAAGGCTTCGCGCACCGCCGCGACGCGGTACACGGAACTATCGTCATCGAGACCATCGCAGATGTCTAGGAGCCGAGGGTCCTCATCTTGCGGATCTGTCTTTCCGCCGGGAAAAACAAACGCTCCGGACATGAACTCCATTTTGTCGTGGCGTCTGATCATGAACACTTCAAGGCCGGACACGCCGTCCCGAATGGCTAAGACAGTGGCCGCGGGCTCAGCCACCGCCGGGATTCTCTCTCTACTCAATTGCTTGTTGGATGTGTAGCAAGCTTGGAAGGGTACCGGAAACCTCGCCGGCTGGGGGGTGATCGGCGATGGAGACGGGTCGGCGATGGGGACAGGTATCCCCAAACAGTGTCCCCAAAAAGGGACAGGCACGCCGAAAGGGACAGGCACCCCAGATGGGGACAGGCACCGTGAAGAGGACAGGCGTCTCGGATGAACGGGTGTCTCGGATGAACGCACCATTCAATAGGGACAGGCACCATAGAGGGGACAGGCATCCTAAAGGGGACAAAGAGGACAGGCACTCTCTTGTATCCATTCGTTTGCGACCACCCCACGGCGCACGTACCATTCTTGCTTCCCAAAGGGCACACCCCCCATGACCGACTATTCCTACATCCTGGTGGACACGCCAGCCGAAACCGTCAATCGAATCACCCTAAACCGTCCAGACAAGCGCAACGCCCTGTCAAACGCCCTTCGCTGCGAACTCTTCGCCGAACTCGAAAGGGCAGACAAGGATCCGAGCGTACACGTCACCATCATTCGCGGCGCGGGCAAGGCGTTCAGCGCTGGCTACGACCTCACCTCATCTTCTAGCGGTGAACCTCAAACGGAGCCCTTCTATACGCCCGGCGGCCTCGCGCATTGGCCGCGACACGTGGTGGATGGGTGTTTCTGGATCTGGGACCTCGCCAAACCCGTGATCGCGCAGGTGCATGGATACTGTCTAGCTGGTGGTAGCGAACTGGCCCAGTCGTGCGACCTCATATACGTTGCTGAAGATGCGCAGGTCGGTTATCCGGTGGTGCGCAACATCTCGCCGCCAGACAATAACTTCTACCCCTGGATTGTCGGCATGCGCAAGGCTATGCACCTGATGCTCACCGGCGATTCGATGTCCGGAGTCGAGGCGGTTCGGCATGGCTTTGCGAATGAAGCATTCCCGGCCAACGAGCTCGATGAGAAGGTGCTTCACTATGCAAAGCGCGTCGCGAGCGTGCCGCCAGAACTCTCACAGTTCAACAAGCGTACGGTCCATCGCCAGATGGATCTGATGGGCATCCGCGCCGCAATCCGTGCGTCGACCGACACTCAGCAACTCGCCGCCTTGAGCAAGCCTTCACGCGAGTTCTTCAAACAGATGAGCGAGCGAGGACTCACCAAGGCGCTCAATGAGCGCGATACAAAATTTGGCGACTACCGAACGAGCAAGTCGCCGGATGAAGACTAGGCCATGGCGAGTGCGCGGCAGCGATTAGCGAGGCGCTAGACCGCGAGCCTCACGCTCCTTGTTCATCCGCTCCGCATCGGCGCTCAGCATAGGCGTCTTTTCCTCATCCGGAAGCGCACCCGCCATATCGCGGGCGGACTTGTCCGCATCAAAGGTGAGCCATTTTCGGCCCTCATGCCACACGTAGGCGTGCACCACGCCGACCGGCCAGCCATCCTTGGTGGCCCACATGAGTACGCATTCCGGAGCGCACGTCATAAGTTGCTCGATTTGCTCTTCGCTGTGTCCGAAAATGGATACGATTTCATGATCGTGAGCTACCACTTGCAGGAACTCCTTGAGGAATCGCCGGATTTGAAGATGCCCAAGTGTGCGAAAAGGCCTTGGCTCGATCAACACCGGATTTTGAGTGTTATGCGTCGGACACTGTCGAGTCTGAGGCGATCTCACTCGGCATAGGTCTCCTCGAGCGCTTGATAGACCGCCACGCGCAGATCTTCCCGCATCGGCCAGGGCGAGCGCATGAGTTGGATCATGGCGACCACGACAATCTCTTCAATCGGGTCGACCCAGAAGGCCGTGCCGGCGGCGCCACCCCAATAGTACTCGCCCAGCGAACGCATGACTTGGGTACGAGCGGTATCCGTGACTACGCCGAAGCCAAGACCGAACCCGAGGCCCGGCGCTTCGTCCATCAGCCGTATGGCAACATCGTCGCCTGCGCGTATCTCGCCGCTGGTGGCAAAGAGGTGATCTGTTCGCATGAAGTCGATCGTCTTCGGCGAGAGTATCCGCACACCGTCGAGTTCGCCGCCGTTACGCAGCATCTCAGAAAACCGCATGTAGTCACGAGTTGTGGAGACCAGTCCGCCACCCCCGGAGAAAAGGGTTGTGTCGAAGTACCCGGGTTCCCAATCGGGATGTTCGCTGCTGAGCGCGTTAGCCTCGTAGTCCCAAATGTGATTCGGTAGGAAGCGATCGCGCTTCTCCACGGGGACGCGGAAAAAGGTGTCAGGCATATCCAAGGGTTCGAAGATTCGCGTGTGCAAGAATTCATCGAACGAAAGACCACTCAAGCGCTCGACAACAATGCCAGTCACATCGACGGCGACGCTATAGTGCCAGCGCTGGCCTGGTTCGAACATGAGCGGAAGGCTTCCGAGGCGGTGCGCAAGTTCGTCGAGATCGGCTGACTGCCAGAGGTCGGCTTCGCGATAGGCAAGGTCGACCGGATGATCTTCGGTAAACCCGTAGCTGAGTCCCGCCGTGTGGGTAAGCAGGTGGTGCATTGTCATCTCGGTTTCCGCGGGCACGTAGCGCCCGTCTTTGAGCACTTTGAGACCCTTGAGCTCCGGTACAAACTTGGAGACCGGATCGCGCAGGTGAAACTTGCCTTCCTCGTAAAGCATCATGGCCGCCACCGCAGTCACCGGCTTGGTCATGGAGTAGATGCGAAACAGGGCGTCCATTTCGAGTGGCCTTGGGTCGTCGACACCGCGTACGCCGATCACATCCGTATGAATGATTTTTCCGTGCCGAGAGATTTGCGTGATGATGCCAGTGACCTGTCCGGCATCAACCATTGATTGACCCACTTCTGTGACGCGTTTCAGGCGTTCTGAGGAGACCCCGACGTTTTCTGGCGTTGCCGTTGGAATCTCGGCGGCGGCGGAAAGAGGAGGAAGCAGAGTGACTAGGCCCATCGAGAGGATGAGCACAAAGGATGTTAAGTGGCTGGCCACGCTTCTTCCAAAGAACTGAATTGAGCGCGGCATTCTAAAGCCTGCGCAACAAAAAAGGCGACGCGGGCCGCCGTCAATCATCATCTGACAGGGACATGCACCCCAAAAGGGGACACGTAGCCCTAGGAGGATACACCCCGAGTGGATAGACATTCCGAAGGGGGGACAGGCACCTCTGGGGGACAGGCACACTGAAGGGGACAGGCACCCCGCAGGGGACAGGCGTCTCCGGGGGACAGGCGACACCAAGACGCCTGTCCCCTTTCGGACCGACGAAGGAGCCTCCCGGGGCGCGAACCGCCGGGGGATCTTCAACAAGGGAGGGAAGGAGCTAGTCCCAGTTGAGCGCGCCACCGGTTTGGTATTCGATGACGCGCGTTTCGAAGAAGTTCTTCTCCTTCTTCAGATCCATGATCTCCGACATCCAGGGGAAGGGGTTCCTTGCCCCGGGGAATCTCGCTTCCAAGCCAATCTGCGCCAGCCGTCGGTTGGCGATGTAGTGCAGATACTCCTCCATGATGTTGGCATTCATGCCCAGCACGCCACGTGGCATGGTGTCTCGCGCATACTCAATTTCGAGATTTGTGCCTTCCACAATCATGTCCGAAGCATACCGCTTCATTTCTTCATCCCAAATCTCAGGATTCTCCGCCTTGATCTGGTTGATCACATCTATCCCAAAGTTGACGTGCATGGATTCATCACGCAGGATGTACTGAAACTGCTCGGAAGTACCCGTCATCTTGTTGCGCTGGCCCATGGACAAGATCTGCGTGAAGCCACAGTAGAAGAACATGCCTTCCATCACGCAGTAGTAGGCGATCAAATTGCGCAACAGCTCCGCATCTGTCTCGGCACTACCCGTGGTAAACGTCGGATCAGAAATCGCGCGCGTGTACTTCAGCGCCCAAGACGCCTTGCGCGCCACCGATGGCACCTCGTGGTACATGTTGAAAATCTCACCTTCATCCATGCGCAGGGACTCGATGCAGTATTGATAGGCGTGAGTGTGTATGGCCTCCTCAAAGGCTTGGCGCAGCAGGTATTGTCGGCACTCCGGATTGGTGATGAGCCGATACACCGCCAGCACCAAGTTGTTCGCCACCAGCGAGTCCGCCGTCGAAAAGAAGCCGAGACTACGCTTGACGATGGTGCGTTCATCATCCGACAACCCATCCGCCGAACTCCATAGCTTGACATCCTCGGACATGTTGATTTCCTGAGGCATCCAGTGGTTGGCGCAGGCATCAAGGTACTTCTGCCAGGCCCATTGATACTTGAAGGGCACGAGTTGATTCAGATCGGCACGACAATTGATCATGCGCTTCTGATCCACTGTTACCCGCTCAGTGCCGTCGACATCGACCTCCGCCGACGGCGGTGTAAAGGCGACTACAGAGGGCGAACCGCTCCCGTTGCCTGGACTTTTCACCTTCGGCTCCGGCGCGCTTGCTCTGCCCGCGGGCTTCACGGGAGCGGCTTCCCGCAGCGGCGGGAATTGAAAGGCTTCGGCGACTCTCGCATGCTCAGGTGATATCTGCGGCGTTGGTCGCATTTCTGCCGTTGGCGCCGGAAGTCCTTCCACGGCTTCTTCCACATCGTAGGCATCCCAATTCAACATCTTGATTCCTCTTGTGAGTTTCGTGATTTGAGCAGTTTGCTTGACTACAAACTCATCATGACGAATAAACGCGCCCTATTGACAGGCTTCGCAGTCCGGATTGTCGATAGAGCAGGCCGCAGGAACCGGCGCAGGCCCTGACTCCAAGGCTTCCTCTATGGGATCTCTCGCCGCCACCGGCGATGGGTTCTCTGCAAAGGGCCGTGCACTATCCGCGGGTGCCACCGCATTGAGTCGGGCTTGCCCCGAGGTCACCGTTGATTTCTCGGTGCTCGTGGCACCTATGGCGCGCAGATAATAGGTGGTCTTCAACCCACGCAACCATGCCATACGATAGGTGATATCGAGCTTGCGTCCAGATGCGGAGGCGATATAGAGATTGAGTGACTGCGATTGGTCGATCCACTTCTGCCGCCGCGATGCGGCTTCCACCAGCCACTTGGGCTCAATTTCGAATGC
>CAZNYE010000344.1:0-32925 GCA_964577185.1 uncultured Pseudomonadales bacterium
GTATCCATCGAGCGCTGCTCGAAAACCCTCCCGACCCAAACTGCGGGCGTGTCTAGCATAGTCAGCCCAGTTGTTCGGCCAGCCAGCATTGGTCAAGAATTTACGCGGCAGCCCGAATGGAAAATCAATGCCTGCGATCCATGGACCTGAACGGTCGAGTACGCGCTCAAATGAGTCAAAATCCGCAAGTTTCTCAAGCTCATCCACCCGCAACTCACTGTCGTCTAAGTGGCAATTGAGGCACGTAATGGGTTTGGAGCGCGTTGGACTGCTTGTAAAGTCGATGCCTAGAATTCTCATTTGAAACGACCGCTAGTGGGTGTTTCCAATGGTCGGTCTTGGGCTAAGAATTGCAGGGAACCCGACAGTTCTTACTGCAATATGAGTGGGATCGGTAGTAGTCTGATGTGATTTGCTCACCACGGAAGTTCGACCCCCGCTTCCCTTAACAACATGCGTCCCAAATATGAAACCTTCGGTCTCGACTTGAACCCGCCAGCTTTTGGATCGAATGGCGGGTACTCCCCCTTTTTCACTCTATCGAATTGTGGTTCTAGCAGCCCGAGGCGAAGGAGCTTTTGAATTCCGGCCTCGTAGAGTTTTCGATCATCGATTTTTTCCGGAGAAGATCCAAGCATAGCTGGCGCAGGCCGATCTATCTGATCCCATTTGTCAGAACGGAGCCTTCCGACGGACTGACCGAAGGCAGCCAGAATGGAAAACTCGTCATCGTCGATTTCGCCGAAGAGATCAAGACGTCGTTCCAGACGTCGTTTCCTTCGAATAAATCTGGCATCTTCCGAACACAATCCCCGACCAACGATTTCCGCGATCATTGCAATACGATCGAACGATGTTGCTCTAGCAGCGAGATGACCGCCGGTTTCTACCAAGTCGATTCTCTCCTCGTCGGCCAAAACAACTGCGATGCTGGTTTGCTCAAGCTTTATCACCCTCTCGTCGAGCAGCCTTAAGTACTCGACAATTCGTTCTTGACGCAGTCGTGGTATTGTTTGGACGATCAATTCGCTTAAAGGACCACCGATTACGGGCATAAGAGCTCCAGCGAGTTTGGTAACCATTGCCAGATGGTCTTTCCAGTTCTTATCCAATTCATCCGACATGTATGGCTCCATAGTTGCAGAACTTCGGACTGCCTATGCAGCCGAGATTTCCTGATCGCGACTTCGCTATTGTTACGACTTCAGTTGATCAAGCTGATCCGCAACTCTATTCCAGTACGGAAACAGCGGAACGCAGCAGAGCCGAAATATGAACCAACATGCGTAAATGGAATCCGGTTCATAGCAAGCGCGGCCTGAAACGAGGCCGTGGGCTACTTGATGTCTGAAGGAGGGGCCTCCACGAATGTCAAACACGTTTTCGATCTCGAAGACAATCGCTGGACCAAATACCCTTTCAAGCGTCTCGCGGTCTTTATCAAGCATGACCGACAAGGTCCGATTTTCCTGTGTCATATCACTCTTAATTCTAGAAGGGTTAGTGCCTGCTTTCTTTAAGACGTTTCGAAGAGAGTTTTCCAATTGCGGGACGAGCGAGTGCAGGGCGGAAATGAAGTCACCATTGAAAAACCTTGCAAGGCCCAACGAGAAGATATCTGTCCGGTCTCTAGGTACAAACCAACTCAGTTCAACAAGCGGACGGAAATAACATTGATCGATGGGATGCTCTAAGTTCATCCTCTGTCTTGCTGGTTCAATTAGGCTTACAGCAATGGACTGCCTGCGAAAACTCTCGTTGCGAAGAATCAATTGCCGAACAGCACTAACATCGCCATCTTCGGCGCCTAGTCCAGATGATCGAGCGACCACCTTGCCCTCAACATCGTGCATCGAGAGTGGCATAGAGCTAATTGCCGCACTCTCTTTGGCATTCTTGTGAACATCACGGCTGAGCTCCGTTGGTTCCGGAGAATTGGACAAATTTGCGAACTCGAACAACGCATTGGCAAGGCCTAAACCAGCGACACGTTTTTCGGCGCCTTTTACCGAGGCGGTGAAGTCGATCTCGGTTGAAATCGTGATGAACTCGTCTTGCATGAAAGCTTGTGCCGCAAGGAGCTGCGCCTCCAATTCTTCACGCCTTTGCTTTGTGTTCGGCACTTGCCTGAGGGCCTCGATAGCGTCCAACAGCCAACTTGCTTTGGCCATGCTTGAGTCGCTGGTCATTGCCATCGTCACATAGCATTCTGCCGCACTAATCAGGCAGCGGTCACTGTCTTCGGGCTTCCTGGAAAGCTTGTAGGCTCGTGCACCAAGCTCCCAGAGAAGATTAGCGTCGAGGGAGTCGGTGCTATCCGAGCCGGCGAGCCGTTCTGCATAGTCGGCTACCGTCATTGAGTCGCCAATACGGAAATCGAGGCTCAAATGTCCTGTGCGTACGAAACCCCGACTGTCACCGGAATCGACAGTATCGCGCAGCAATTTCCCGATAAGAGACAGCAACTCTCTTCCTTCAGGGTCGTTCCAACCGATAGCCGACTCGATTTGGCAGGCACGCCGCAACATATTGCATCCGTCGCGGCTGCTGGCGCTTTTCTGCTCGCCGAAAAACTCGGCATGGCCATTCCGAACTTGGTGCACAGCTTCGCAATAGGCGTTAACCGCGTGACGGGCCATATCTGCAAGCTTTCGGTTGTTGTGCCACGCTATGTCCGATAGGCGTGCGCGGAGTCCCGGGTTTCTAATGCCCGGTACGATATCCGAGAAAATGCGTGACTGACCTCCCCTCAGGTCGCTCGGAATGATTGTACGTTGAGAGTCGCTAACGAAACACGGACCAAAGGGCTCCGCTCGATCTTCCGGCTTAAAGTGCATTTCCGCAACGGATCCAAGGAGACGGTAAACTCTTGTTGACGTCTCATTTCCTTTATCCCGTTCTTCAAGCGCCGCCTTCGCGTAGTTGGCTCTTAGACTCATACAGTCCACTTTCCTGCAATCACGGATGGGTGCCTCGATATCCACGGATTCAATTTCTTCCTTGGTTATTTCGATACTTTGATTCAATTGAAATGTCTCCTTTTGCCTTTCGAAGTCAATACCTTTGAGATCATAGGTTGTTCCTCAAGTAGTCGGATACGCTAGAGTTCCACATCTGTGGCCACATGCAATTCCTGTGCTGCCGTCCAATCGCGTCGCCGCGAATCACTAACGCGTGCGGTCGTGCGCCGAGAACGGGGCGGCGTCAGAACTGTTGGAACCATGGCTAGGTACAGCGCCGTGTGTAACCAATCCATGTTGTAGTTCATGGCGACGAACGCGTCTCACTCACCTGGGTCCGAACAAGACAGCTGAGCTCTTCCTGGAGGTTTTTGCCGAAGCGAATTCATTTTCGCGGTAGCCCAAAGCCGCGCATTGCAGGAGGAACCGTTCTTTTCGATTGAATCGTTTGAGGATTTGGATTACATCTGACAATTTAACCTCGAGAGTTCGTTGGCGAGGCCAGAAACTAGGCGAGATAAGCAGTCTGTGGCGGAATTATTCACTTTAGTTACCCTTTCGGGTTTCTCAGGACAGGAGACCCCCTAGAAGTGGCCTTTTGTACGCCATAGCGGTGTCAAGGTGCGCCATGGCACCAAGCCAACCATCTCTCGTATTTCAACTCATATCTTGTTCCAGTCGTTCACCACTCGATCTCGGAAGACGGCTGTAGTTGAACTCTTGCTCAAATATTCGATGACTCCAGTGAGCTCTTTTGAAATAATATGTATCGCCTCCTCTAACGGCCTTTGTCGAGCGTAGCTTACTTCGTAAGAATTCATCTTATGTCATCGTATAGAAGAAAGGCCTCGTTGAACGACTCTTCATGAGTTAATTCACCATATTGACGCCCAGAAATGTGGTCCAATCGAACCGCGAGTTCCAACAGCGAATATGTTTCGCGTTTTTCTAGGTCTTCGATGAACACTTCGTTGTTCATCTTTCCCGAGAACGAAAGTTCTTCCGGTGGTAGCTGAGTGTTTTCAATCCGGATTTCATCTTGTGGTTGGTTAAGGGTGAACAGCAGCAAGTGATCTTTGTGGATCCCAAAGGACTGCGAAATGTAGGGCCAGAAGACCCCAAGATTCAGTTTTACAAAACCATCAAGGAAATTGAACAACGCCTCGGCGACACGTCCGTGAAACTGCACTCATTCATAGTTTCGAATACACGCTCAGACACAATTCGGAGGCAATGGAACTTGGAGAAGGAGGACATGGAGGCACGGAATGTGCTGTTTCAAGAGGAGGATCAGGATACGTATGTGCGGACGATGCTTAATGTGTGGGCGGACTAGCAGGATTTGGAGAATCTCGTTCATTTGAGCCTTAAACGGTTGTTGAAGGATGCTTAGGCTGTAAGGTCGAGAATCTAAGTGCGGTCGTACGGCTCTTCATTGACAACATCGGTCTTGCGAACGGTTATTGATGGGCGGGAACAGCTTGAGGTGTTCGCCTCACGTGCCGGAAGTCGTGGTAGCCTCACGGCGCATCGCTAACGGAAGGTGATCTAAATGGCTAGCCTGCATTGGAAAGGCGATCAACTGTGGTATTGCCTGCGGGGGAACTGGCACCCCGCTGGGCAGTTGAAATTGCTCAACAAACAGTGGATTTTCTTTCTTACGGATCTTGACAATCCGCAAATGCAGATGAACGTTGGCGCATACTCTTCTGCGGAAGAAGCGAGAGAACTGGTATCTGAGAACCCTGCACTAAGGATAATGTTCAGCAAATGGATGGCGAGACAAAAGGAAATTGGATTTCTCGCAATGCAGTATGGGGATGCGGAGTTAGAACAGATGGCGTCGAAACACATGAAGCCAGTCGTTCAGTCCATGGGCTACAGCCTACAGGATATGCGAGATATTTCTCAGGCTGGCGTTATCGATAACCTTCTTAGGGAGGCGCTAAGGAACGCGAAGTTCGTGATCGCGGATCTTAGTCACGGCAATAACGGGGCGTATTGGGAGGCCGGGTTCGCCGAGGCACTAGAAAAGCCGGTCATTTACACGTGTGAGCGGCTGCAATTCGAGAGTTTCAAGACTCACTTCGACACAAATCACTGCACGACTGTAATGTGGTCTTCGGACGATGCAGAGGCGTTCCGCAGAGATCTGGCAGGGGCTCTCCGACGTTCTCTAGGAATGGCTTGAGACTCGTAATCGAGTCTTACGCTTCCAAAATTCTCTAATTGGACGGAGGTTCGATTGCAGCACCTCATTCCATGAGGCGGCTTTTAGTAAGGGCGCTTTCATCGAGAATATGTGCCACAGAACTCATAGCCGCGTAAAGTCGGCCGTCAACCGCGTGCTTCGCCAATTGACGTACTTTCTCAAGGGAGATGGAGAGGCACAGGTATATCTCAGTTGTGTTCACAGCCAAGGGTATCGGCTGATTGAGCATTCAGGACAAAGAGGAAGTGCTGAATCTAGCCCCCAATCACAAATCAGTTTCGTAGCATTGCCGTGTTAGGGACTAAGCCTCGCCGTTTAGATGGGCTCGGGCCGGAGAACTTGGAGATTTTTGGTGATGTGCCATAAGTCATTTCCCGTGCCCATTCGCCGGGGCCAAGAAGTGCTGCGGGTTTTGCCTCGCCGAAAAGCTATGAACAATGGGACCGAGGGCATTCCAAGGCCTGATAGTGGTCGGCGGGTTGTCAAGGCGACATTGTGCTGCACTGCGGAGCGCCCGACGGAGTCCGTCGCAACAGGGGTGGGGAATGCAGTGCATGGCTCGTAGGTCTGCGGCGAAGCTCGCTAGTACGTCAAGGTTACTTCACCTGCGGGAAGGAACAGAAATCTGCCAGCATCAACAATTAGGGTGCAGTGCTGAATGTAATCCATGCCGACAAGCACCGAGTAGACGGGGGGTTTGGTCGTGGGAGGGTGAATCGCCGCTCTGTCCATGAGCACGGGGCGCGAGAGATATCCTTTTCCGTCACGCCAAGGCTTAGTGGACTGATGCTTCAGGGAAATCAAGAATCGAACGCGTTCAGTAGTAATCTCCTCACCTCCGGCTGGAGATATATACGCGGGCGCTATGCCGCTAATCCCAATTGTATCGGCTGCTTCCTGAGTAATAAGAGTGCCGGGTGTTCCTGTATCTATAAGCGCAGGAAATTCGACCATCTTTAATCTACTAGGAGGAGGGGGCGATAACCCTACAGTGACGAGGAGCTTTCCATCAGTTACTCGGTCCCATTGTCCCGGACTTGTTTGATTCGATAGCAAAGCCTAACCCTATAGCACCTACTTCGATAACATGCTTTTCGCCTACTACGAACAGCGAAAAGTTGCCTAGTCCGTACTGATTGAATCCATCAACATAGGCGCGTTCTTCAAGTTCATAAGCTCTAATGAATTTGCCATTGTGAAATAGTGCCGTCTTACCGGGGTGCTTTAGTTCGAGGGACATTTCCATGTCCTTGTAAGCGTCCCGGTTCTGTCTTGTTTGATCTGATAGGAAATCCGGCATCGTGAACGAAAATGTAGCAAAAACCTGGAGCGCCTAGTTGAAATAAACTCAAGACATCCCAGTGTAACAAGAAACATTTTCGACATCTCACGAAACGTTTGGGTGTTGGTTCCAGAAATTCCCGTATTTCCTATAAATGTAGTTGAACATCTCTCAAGGACGGTACTATCAAATAATGCCCTCTTTCGGCGTGAAATTGACTCGCCCGAGAACGAAATGAGGGCCCGGAACGAGTCTAAAAACAGCGCACAGAATTGAAGCAGTTCAGTCCTCATTGAGCATTGCGTCGTCGGTGAGTATGAGGAGCGTTAGCGTTTCGTCTGGCCCATTAGCTATAGTTTGTTCCTCAATCTGGAATCGGTGTGCGCGCGAGCCCTTTAACCAAGCATTGGCCTTGATAGTTCGAGGCTGTATGGAGTTAGGCTTACCGCCATACTGAATGTCAAACGCCAAGCTCTCCGGGGCGAGCTCTTGTTGAGGAAACCACCGATCAGGAACGCGCGGGGAGCGGCAAAACCACTTATATCCATGCGGTCCATGACAGACCAACATTGCGGGAGATTGAGTGTTTTCCATAAATCGGATAGCGGTCGCTGTCCGACTCGTGTCGAACTCATTCGCAAGGAAGCTGATAGCACCAAAACTCACTGTACTTAGATTATCCGCCATCGGTCGAAACAGATAGCGTGGCATGAGAAGGTCTGCGGCGTAGTTGTCAGCCGCTCTCTCCACAGAAGTGGACGAATGTGGCAGATAGTCTTCGACGCGACATGTGAGGCAACGACCTCGATGGTGGTGCCAATGTCCTAGCTCGTGGGCAATCGAAAATCGCTGCCTGCGCCACTGGCTATCTTGATTGACCGAGATTATCGCTTGGTTGACGCTGCCAATGATCCTGGCGTCGCAACCATCAAGCGCGGTGTATCGAACACAAGCGTTTACGTGAAAGGCTATTGCCTCAAGATCAATTTCGTCAGGCCGCGTGACTCCCAGCTCTTGCAGTAGGGCTTCGGCTGGTGTAAGTCGCATCAACGATTTCCTTCATCGGTTTCCGAATCTAAGAGCCCGAGTTCCGCGAGATTTTCAAGCATGCCGCGCACATCGGAATCTGAAAGTTCACTCTCTTTGCGGGCAGCCATGGTCAGCATTTCCACTCCCTTACTGCGCTCGATAACAGAATGAAGCAGAGCGCGGGCATCACGGATATCCACGGGAATTGTGATTGAAATACCTTTATTAACTTTGGTTGCAGCGGCACCTGCTTTCGCCGAAGCCATCCGCTGCTTATTGGCAATCAGCAGACTTTGTTCAAAAAGGACTCGCATTTCATCTGCATTTCGTTCCGCCTTGCCTCCTTCATCTAAGAATTCAGCCAACATTTCCTCATCCGATGCGTCCAAGATATCTTGAACAAGTGCGTCGGCCAAACGGCCAAGGCCCTTTCGGTCACTTACATTTTTCTCGGTCATGGCTTCCACCCTTGAGGGTATTTCTTGTCAATTCGACGGCGAATCAGCTTCCGCTTTGTATCGTAAGCTCTCTTGTCAAGGTCAGTTAGCTCGCGCAATTCCTCTCCCGTAAAGCCCTCGATGATCCCCTCCACGATATCTCTAGCCACCAAATCATCTTCAAAGAGCGAGAGGATATCCCTGCGCACACTTTCATACTCCTCTGCACTGGAGATCTGGTCGTCGAGACTCTCGCCAGAGTTTGATGCGTCAGATTCCACATCAATACCCACGCTCTCCATACGATGCGTGAGTCTCTGATGCTCTCCATCGCTGATGCTTCGCATGGATTCTGCGAAGAACTTGACTACGTCTACACTTCGAGGACAGTGACGATTTCCGCGAAGTGCACGAACAAAGGCTTCCTGAAGCAGATCTTCGGCGGAAATCGACTTCCTGGCATAGCGATTAGCAATCTTCCTCAAGCGTACCCAGTCGGCATCCGACAAGGATCGGACCGCTTCGGCAATCTCTCCTGGGCTCTTTGTACCTTCGGACAACGTGTAGCTCCCTTTTGCACCAATGCGAATTAGTCAGCGTTCCGCGGACATTATGTGCTCAATGTCCGCGAAGGCCCTAATTGTCCGCATAGGATAAGGACTATTTCAAACGGGAACCAACCAATGTCAACGCTCGAAATATCCGAAATGTCCGACCGAGGGGAACATCGCTGGGGAATCAGTTTGATCTCTGATGAGGGGGTCGGGATTCTCAAGAGCCTTAGCCCGCTTGCAAAGGGGGCCGCGCTGGCGTCGGCAAAATCTCTAAAACACAAAGGACCAGACGCTTCTCTTTTTGAGAGCAGCCCAGAGGATCTGAACAGGCCTGCTTGGATCTTCGAGAAGCAAGAAGACACTTGGGTTCTCAAATTCACTCTGGTTACCGAAACGCCATTTGAAGTCCTGACAAACAAGGTGGACTCTGTCATCTCCCCGATGATCGCGGACGAGAAGGAGTTTGAGGCTGTGAGGTACACCTTGACGAAGGCTGAGATAAAGTGGAACCCTCCGGAGGCGGATCCCGCCTACATTGAAAAACAGTCCGACATGACTCCAACTGTTGGCATCCCCGGGAGCTGGTAGATGGGGCCATCATTGGAAATGAGAGAGGCGCTTGATAGATTCTTCAAGTGGACTTTGACCAATGTCTCGGAACTGGAGAATCCGGTGTTGATCGTGCTGGACTACAGCCCGCAGGATGACGGACGCCCCTTATCTATTGCGTATGACTACACCAACGGGCCGAAGTGCTGGCTCAGCGAAACGAAAGTGCGAGATTTAGACAGCACAGGCCCAAACCCCAACTCCAACTATCGACAGTTTGCTTTTGAAGGCCGAAGGTTTTACCCCTATTCAATTGTGCCCCTCTCCACCACGGTGTTTGAGGACATCGAAGAGTTCAGATCTGCATGTCTACGTCTCTACCATCACATAGATTGGGGTTAGAATTTGATGAGCATTGACGTGCGCACGATCGCCGGCCTGGGCATGGATGTCGTAGAGAAGCTCAGATCACTGCGCTTTTGCATTGTCGGATGCGGGGGCACCGGGGCAAACTTCGCTGAATTGCTGGTGAGAACCGGAGCCAAAAGACTGACCCTTATCGATGGTGACCTAGTCGACGAATCAAACCTTAACCGGGTGTTCAGTTTTTGTGCGGCGGACGTTGGTCAGCCCAAGGTTGAAGCGCTGAGGAACCGGTTACATTCGATTCGTCCCAACGTAGAAGTTTCCCCGCTTCAGGATAGCTTCAGAAGGTCGGAAGACCTATTGGACGATCATCCTGCAGGACAACGTGTCAGGGACGCCGTCTACGATTCTGACGTTGTGTTCATTGGCACAGACAGCAACACGTCTAGGCTGGCAATTGAAAGGCTTTGTCAGGATAAGGGCCGTGGAACACTACTGTCGTGTGGTGTGCGGGTGGATCGTAAAGCTGGTGTCTTCGAATATGAGTGTTCTTGGCGACCTAGAACACCGGTGGACCTTGAGACGGCCAAAGGTTACGGACCGGAAAACGCATCGTACGCATCGATAGTTCTCGAAGCTACTTCAGTTGCGTTCACGATGCTTCTCAGCCACTTGAAGTCCGAACAGGGCGGTTTCAGATCATACTTCAAGAGATACGATCCTAGCTTCCGACCAGTCTTTACCGAGGTGGACAGAACGTCCAATAACAGTACACCGTCGATCTAGTATCCCAAGCGCGAAGAGCATCCTTCCCCACGATCTTTCCGTTGATTATCGCCATGAAATGGCCATGCAGTAGCGCCACGAACCGACCTTGCCGCCTATTTCGAAGGGCGCCTAGCGTCGAGGCGTCGGTGGAGTAGAGACTCTCAACGTTCAGGTACTTTAGGGCGATCGCAAATTCCCGATTTGTAACGCCACCGTAAGGCCAGTTTTCAGCGCATAACTGGAAGGCCTCTATGATTCGGGCTTCTGGGATCCAAGGTGCCGCCCAGTAAAGGGAGGCCAGGGCGCAATCGTGCACCCCCGCTCCTACCGTGGTTGGGCGCATCAAATGGTTGCCCGCCAGCCCAACCCATATTCTATCTGCCAGCCTGCGAACAGCGGGCAATCCTTGGCTGCGCATGAAGCCTGCAACGCGCCCAGCGTCACGCTTGAGAAGGAATATTGACCTGTACATGGAAGAGCACGCTAGCATGAATGAAGGGCGCGCAGCAGGCACTTTGCCGCTTAGCGTGTCCCACGTCGAATAGGATCTAAGAACTGGATTTCGGGCAAGAGTCGTTCTTTGTCGGTGACGACCACACAATTGTGCGAGACCGTGTTCGCTGTGATGATTTGAAGAAATCCTCGTCTACCTTGGCAGCCATCAAGCTCAAACGAGAATCCGGTAGGGTGGGCTTGGCGACGGTACTGACAATGTTGGTGTCGAGAAGCTACCGATTCACAGGTCAATCTCTCGACCTGGCTCGAGTGGTCGCTGCGGAATCGCGTGATCACCCACAAGCGGTGAGCGCCGAAGTGCTTGTAGGATTGCGCCTCTTTCTTGTGCCTTGCCGACGAGCTCACGGCGCGTGACTTCCCGAAGCCTTTCAGCCCCTGGGCCGTCCTGGCACAATCGATCGGCGAACAAGCGGATAAGCTCGCGATCCGTCTCCCGCCCAATGATCTCGAAGCGGGTCATACCGCGCTGCGTTGATTGGCTGCGACCTTTGTTAATGGTCTGTCTTTGAAGTGACCCGTCCAAGATTTGTCTCCATAGCAATGCAAGAAAAATATAGGGTAACGCCCTAGAAAACAAGTTATCGACAGATCTGTGGCCTACAGTAGACGCAGTCGAGAAGCAGTGCCATTCTCACACACTGCAACAGCGTTAAATTTGTTCCTACGAGCAACCACCGAAAACTGACAGACTGAACCAATGATCACGGAATCAGACCGATTGCAGGCTCAGTTTGAGGTTGGAGATGAAGTGACATTCGCCAGCGCTGGCAAGGGGCGAATGCATGGCAAGATTTCGAAGCTCAATCTCGAAACTGCCACGGCACATTGTGGAGAAGACCGTTGGCTTGTCCCGTATCGACTACTCAAGGCGGTGGGTGGGGCGCCCCTCGAAGACAGACATGAACGGCTGATTGAGGTTGCCCGGGAAGCGCGAGAACTGATGGACAGGCACGGCCTCAGCGAGTGGGCCTTTCAATATAGCCCCGCTCGACAAAGGCTTGGCCTGTGCAAGGAAAAAGAGAAGCTCATTCAACTCGGGCGGCGCCACGCGCTAAACGATGACCCAAGCCAAGTCACGGACACCATATTGCATGAAATCGCCCACGCGCTCGCAGGCGCGAAAGCTGGACGCGGACCTGCTTGGCGCGAGATCGCGAAGCGACTCGGCGCAACGCCGAAAGCGCTGAAGCCAAGCGACCCAGAGGTTGATGACAAGATTAGAAGTGCCGTGTCGGTGGGAATGACAGCGAATTTCCGCGCTGCGCGAGGCCGCATTCTCACCGGGATAATTGTCAGGCTAAATCGAAAGACCGTGCGGGTCTCTTGCGATGGTCGCATGATGCTGGTGCCTTATGGCTGCATGGTGCTTCCCGAAGGCGACAACTTTTGAGTTGATGGCGAAGCAATCCGCAGCGCCCTAAGGGAAGTCCCCAAGCTCCCGCAACATTCGCTTGAGCGCAAAGTGTCGATAGCTCGCGAGTGTCAGATCTTCGATCTCGTCCCAGTCTGCATCATCTTCGACGTCGAGTTCGATCCACCCGTTGTGGCCTATGTAGGGGGGAATGCGGTAACGAGGGTCGAATGTGAGCGCGGCTTGACCATCCTTCCCGGTCCAGAATTGCAATCGAATGCGACGTTCCCTGCTGTGGGCGATCACGAAGGTCTTCTTGCCAGCCTTCCAGGCGGGATTGCCGAACTGGGCACCCTCTGCGGTTTCCGGCAGCGCGAGGCAAATCTCACGCAGTTTGGACAGCACTTCTTGTGCCCTTGGTCTCGCTAAGGGGTCAAATTCTTCAACCGGAAGCGTCTCGGTTGGTGGCTCGATGTTGATCGTCTCGCCAAGGAGATGTGTTAGATCCCGTGGCGCTACATGCTCGTAGGCTTCTCGCACCCGCTCAGCGACAGTGCTCCAACGCAGGCCCTTGTCGAGGTGCACGCCAAGCCAGCCCCGCGGCCCAAGGTAGGGCGGCACGAAATAGTACTCGGGCTCAGTGCTCGTATAGAACTCTTGGGAACCTTCTGGGACATGTAGCCAAAGCGCGATTCGCCCGTCTCCATGATGATTGACGACATATGTGGCGAAGGTCCTGCCAGCCACACGGAAGTCCGGCGACCCCCGCGATGGTCGCTCTTCGGTCTCCGGGAAAGACAGGCATACTTCGCGCACCGCATGGCTTATGTTCTTTGCCAAGGCTAATTCCTTTTGTAGAGGTTACGTGTCATCGCGGTCATCCTCAGGTGGCAAAGGCTACCCTGACCGAGCCAAGCCCCTCGATTCGCGCCTCCACCACATCGCCAGGGGCCACCGGCACCATCGGCCCGAGTGCGCCGGTCAAGATCGTGTCTCCGGCATCGAGCGGCATGCCCACCTCGACCATCTTACGGGCCAGCCAGAGCGCCGCGTTGAGTGGATTGCCGAGGCATGCGGCACCGCTGCCGATGGAGGTCTGATCGCCGTTGCGTTCCATCACCATGCCGCATTCGCGTAAGTCGATGTCGCCGAGCTTCACCGGTCGGGTGCCGAGCACATACATCCCAGAGGAGGCGTTGTCGGCCACTGTGTCAAGGATTTCGATACGCCAGTCGGCGATGCGGGAACCCACTACCTCGATGGCCGGGAGCGCGTAGGCGACGGCATCGATTAAATCGATCAATGTGAGCTGATCGCGGCCCAAGGCGGAATGCAGCACCAACGCCACCTCGGCCTCGCAGCGCGGCTGCAACACGCTGCCCGCAACGATTTCCTCGCCATCGGCCAGGCACATGTCGGCGAATAGCATGCCGAAGTCAGGCTGGTTGACACCGAGTTGCTCCTGCACCGCCTTCGCTGTCAGCCCAATCTTCCGCCCTACTATTCGGCGGCCTTCCCTCACCCAATGCTCGGTGTTGGTTTGCTGCACGCGATAGGCGGCGCCGATGTCGCCTTCGGACAATCTGTCGCGGACAGGTTCGATGGGTTCGCCGTCTTGCCAAGCCGTGCGTATGTCAGCGGCTATCTCGGCGATCAAGTCTTCGCTCATCGCTTGCTCCTAAAGCGCTCTATTGACACTTTCGCCACCCTTCTACTATGGTTTTCGCCCATTGCCTAATATGATTTTCGCCAAGTAGGAAGTGCGCGTTGTGGACAGCACACACATATTACCCCGGCATCTAAGCGCTGAGCTCGAAGATGCGCTGAGCTATTCGCGTGTTGTGAATGTCGTGGGAGCTCGACAAGTCGGGAAGACTACGCTTGTCCGGGATATCCTTCAGGCGGGGCGATTTATCTCGCTAGATGACGATGCGGTACTCGAAGCCATGGAGGCTGATCCTTGGGGCCAATTGCAGCGCCTTACGGAACAGACGAAGGGGTCGCCTCTGATCATTGACGAAGCACAACGTTCCAAGCGGCTGCCACTGGCCATAAAGAGAGTGGTAGACCTCAGCAATCGACCGGGCCAATTCGTGCTCACTGGCCCTTCAAATGTGTTCACGACTCAGCATGTGGCCGATTCATTGGCAGGCCGGATGGTGACATTGACCCTGTGGCCATTGACTATGGCCGAAACTCTACATAGGAGCCCGTCGCAGTTTCTCGACTGGTCGGTGTCTCCAACCTTGGACATTGCCGATCTGCCCGAACCAGAGCCCGCGACTAGAGAAGACTATATAGATTACATCCTGAGGGGAGGATTTCCCGAAGTCCGAAGTCTTGAAGAGCGGCGTCGTCAGTTGACATATCGTCAATATGTCAACTCGATCGTTGAGCGTGACGTGGCAGACATTCTCCGCATCCGAAAGAGTGACGCACTCGGCCGCTTAATCAATCTGCTTGCCATTCGTACGGGCACAGAATTAAACATTGAGGAACTGGGCAAACTCGTCCGAGTGCAACGACTCACCTTGGAGCAATACCTCGATTTATTGACACGATTGTCACTTGTGATCAAGCTCGGGGCGTGGTCCTCCGGCGAAGCTGGCCGCGAAATCAGAAACGCAAAGCACCACTTCGCCGATACTGGAATCGCGGCCGCCCTTCGTGGGCTAGCCCTGCCGTCTTTCGACCCTGATGCCAATCCCTCGGCACTCGGCGGACTTCTTGAAAGCTTCGTGTTCTCGGAGCTTCTGAGATCCTCGCCCTACCAGAGTAATAGTTTTCGGTTCTATCACTGGCGGGACCGGCGCGGCCGGGAGATTGACATTCTTGCCGAGAGCGGAACTGCCTTGTGCGCTGTCGAAGTGAAAGCGTCGACATCTGTAAGTCATCAAGACTTCAAACACCTTCGATGGTTCGCCACGGAAGGGCCGGGACGGTCCCGTCAGGTGAGCTCATTTGTTCTCTATCTAGGGGAGCACAAGCTCAGTTTTGCGGATCGGATGTTCGCGTTGCCGGTCAGTTGTCTCTGGGGCGGGCGCAAGAATTCGAGCAGCAATTGATTTTGACTTTGACAGAATCGCTACAATCGCACACTTCTAAGCACTCGGTCCTCGGCAAGCTCGTGACACAAGCACCGGAACTCGCTGAGCTTCTGAGCGATTTAGCTGCGTCCAGAATTTTGAGAATCGTAACTCACTCCTCTCTCGGATGTTGGGACGTTAGGACCGCCTCTTTTCCCGCTGCCACTCCTTGTTGCATGGAAAGCGCTCTTCCGATCAGACGTGCATCTGTTGATTCCGCTACCTTGTTACGCAAGCGGTGATCGGCAGTGATCATTGGCCAGTTGTTTTCTATGGCCAACATCAGGTAGATGCAGTCGTAAGCGGCGTGATCGAGTTGAATTGCAAGCTCCGTTGCGCCGTTCATTAGGTGCCGCGTTGGCAAGATTTCAACGTTCGCTTGTTGCAATAGTCTAGATGCGGCGATGGCTTCATCATGTGTGAGATCACCTCGTCGCGCCTTTTTCCAGAGAATGTTCGCGCACTCGGCTATCAATAGATCCGGAGCTGACAGTAAGCAGTTTTCCAAGACTGCAACAGCGAGCGAGGAATCTGATTCTTCCACTACCCACTTAATTGCCACGCTGGCATCTATAACGAACCGCCTCACCTTTCTTGACGGCCTTCACGTTGCAAGTCTTCGGATGGCGTTTGTCTTCTACCTTGCGTGAGTTTGCGCATACGGGCCGCTAGCTCAATAAACGAGGGCTCAACTTCAGCGGAGAGCGCTTGCCGCAGTATCTCTCGATGCTCCGCTTCTGCGGAGCGTCCGTTGTGGGCGGCGCGCCGCCTGAGGCGGATCACAAGGTCATCTTCCAAATTGCGAACTTGCAAACTCTTGGGCATATCCGACAGCTCGCCTCAAAACGCTATATCTGACCTCATTGATAACAAGAAGTCAATTGAATTCTGCGAGTTCAAACTGTCTGTACCATGCGGCTACTAGCACTTTCGCCAGCCGTGCGACCACACTCAATTGATTCCGACCTTGACAGAATCGCTACAATCGAACGCTTCAATGCACTCGGTCCTAGGCAAGCTCGTGACAAAAGCACCGGAACTCGCAGAGCTTCTTTTGAAGCGGCGTTCCACCCTCGCGGCGAACATGCGCGGTCCGGGGCCGGACCGTGAGTCGCTGGACACGCTCCTGCGTATCGCGACGCGCGTGCCTGATCACGGGAAACTCACACCTTGGCGCATTCAAGTGCTTTGGCCGCAAGGACAGGCTAGGTTAGGTGAAATCTGCGCCCAGATCTTTCGCGAGGACAATCCAGGTGCAAGCGAGGAAGCGATTGCATTTGAGCGTCAGCGTCCGCAGAGGTCGCCGCTGTTGCTCGTTGTGACCTCCCATCCCAACAAGGAGAAACTGGCAAAGGTGCCGCTGATTGAGCAGCAGATCTCTGCCGGAGCTGTGTGCCAGAACCTGCTCGTTGGTGCCACGGCGCTGGGCTTTGCCTCTCAGTTGCTTACTGACTGGCCCGCATACCACCCGAAGGTTCGCCGCGCCCTCGGTCACAGCGAAGATACCGAGATCATTGGCTTTGTGCATATCGGCAGTCCGGCCAAAAGGCCTCTGATCGAGCGACCGAGGCCGGAGATTGAAGACGTGGTTTCAGAATGGTCGGGTGCGGAAAACTAAATTATCGCAATAGACGTTGTTCCAGTATATTCTGCAAACTTCTTCTTCCATCCACGATCAACTGGACAAACACTTCTCGTCCGATCACCTCGTAGATGATGCGGTAGGGCTTGAAGTGGATTTCACGAAATTCCTTGATGCCTAGGGGTAATAGCTCCGGTAGAAAATGTCCTCGTTCGGGGTTTTGCTCAAGCCGCTCGCAGGTTTCGAGTAGTTTCTCAAGCACATAGTGGGCTTGGTCCAATGAATCTCGTTGTGCGATGTATGCCGCGGGTTCTGCCAAGTCGATTTCGGCTTCCTCGACGATCCTCACTCGATATTGGGTCACGCCTCTTGCTTTGCGAGCTCAGCCTGTTCTCTGGCGCTGGCGGTATGGATTTGGGCGTCGACAAGTCGGGATTTAGGACGCTCTTGTCCGTCGAACGCGATGTGCACGCTGGCGCGACGCTGCTCGCGAATGCGGGCCGCAAACTGGTGTGGCGAACCGATGTTCGGGCGCTTGATCCCTTGCGCACAATTCAATTGCTAGACCTAGGTCCGGGTGATCTGGCGCTCCTTCACGGCGCGCCACCCATCCACCAATCGCCCGGCCCTTCACTTCGGGTCGAAACGCTCCAATCTCCCATGTTTGAAATGCTGAGGTTCGCTGAAATCTTGCGACCAACTTGCGTCTTCATCGAACAACCACCGAGCGCGATTAGCTCTTGGCTTACCGGTGGTCGACGACTGGTTGGTGAGCTGCACCGAAGATTTGAGGCGCTTCAATATGACCTTCACTTGGACCTACTTGATGCTGGCATCGCGGGGCTGTCTCAGTCACGTGTTCGTGCCGTGTTGGTCGCGGTGCCTGCGGGAGCGGAATTCGAATTGTCGCTTGCCGGAATATCCGCAATCCAATCGGTTGGTGAGGCTTGGCAAGGCCTGCCTATGCCGACCCCAAGAGGAGTTCAGTCGAATCTCGCGAATCATGTTGACGCTACGCCTCCAAGGGCAAGGGAACGCATCCGATACGTGCCTGAAGGCTCTTGGCTCAGCAAAGCGAAGAACGCGCCCGCCGAAGTGAAAGGAAAACTGACCGCGAGGGATACAACCAAGTTTCGTCGTCTTGCGTATCAAAAGCCGTCGCAGACACTGTTTGCGGGGGAGATATTCTTCCATCCCACAGAGGATCGGTATATCACCCCACGCGAAGCGGCGCGATTACAGGGGTTTCCAGACAGCTACCGATTTGAAGGGCCGATTGGGCGGCGCACTTCGGCGGGCGCAAGTCTTGATCAGCATCGCCAGATCGCCGAAGCCACACCGCCACCTTTCGCAGCAGCGCTCGCATCCAAACTCGCGGCACTCTTGCCTGCTTGAAGCTTACGCTTTGCTGCCTCGATGCGTGAGTACCAAGAGGCTAGGCAACAAGGTCAGGTTGGCGATGAGCGCAAGTCCCATGGCAATCGACACCAGCAGTCCGAACATAATCGTTGGCACAAAATTCGAAAACACCAACACGGAAAAACCGATGATGATGGTGATGCCGGTGAGGTAGAGCGCCCGCCCAATGCTTGCGTGGCACGCGGCGACCGAGGCCTTTGCGTCCTGTCGGTCAACCAGTTCGGTGCGATACCTGTGTAGATAGTGAATTGCGAAGTCGACTCCTATGCCAACAGAAATAGCCGCGATGGTCGTGGTCATCATGTCGAGTGGGATGCGCGCGAGTCCCATGAAACCAAGCACGGCCGCAGCGGACAAGAGATTGGGAATGAGGCCGAGCAGGGCGAATTTCAGTGAACGAAGGAGTATCAGAAACATGGCGAAGGTCGCGAGCACCACATAGGCGAGGGTGTCCCGCTGCGATGCGAAGAGTTCGTTGAGCATGCCGTTGAACAGCACGACCATGCCGGAAACCGCGACTTCATCTGCTTGGAACCCCAACTCCTCTTGGGCAAGAGACTCGACTTCGGTAACGAGCGCGTCTCGGTCAAAATAGGGCCCGCTCTCGTTTACTCGTCCAGATAGACGCATCTGACCGGTTGCGGGCGATGCATAGGGGTCGATGAGCTCTGTTCTGATGGTCTGCGGCACAGCGCCGAGAACGCCGACGATCTCCAAGTCGTTCAAGGGCCTTCCCTCCGTGAATTGGCGCGCCAACTCATCGAGCGAATACATGGAAAGCACCTTTCCGACTTCCGGCCTTGCCTCGAGCGCCTTGTGCAGGGATTCGAGGCGGTCCAGCTTGTCGCGGGAGAACCAGTACCGTTCTGGGAAGGCATCAACCTCATCGGCGAAGAAATCGTCTTCTATCTCCACCTGCTCCCAGGGATTGAACGAAACCACAACCTCGAAAGGCACAGTGCCGCCAAGATTCTGGTCTATGTACACCATGCCCCGGTAGATCTCGGTGTCCTCCTGAAAGTAGTCGATGAAGCGATTGTCGAGGGAGAGTCTTGAAATACCGATCAGCGCCAATGCCGCGATGATCAGGCTGGCACAGGAAACCATGACCGGCCGCGTGCGCGAGATCTTACTCAGCCCTCGAATGAAAGCGGCCTCGTTCTTTTCAAGCCCCGTGTCCGCCGAATCATCGAGCAGCCTGAGCACGGCTGGAAACAAGGTGAAGGCGGTCAGGAATGCGAGCGCGACTCCGAGGCACATCATCCAACCGAAGTCTTCGACGGGAACAATGTTGCTGACCGTGAGAGAACCGAATGCGGCGATGGTCGTCAGCGCGGTATAGAGGCAGGGCGCAAACTTGCTGATCATGGTTTGCGAAATCAGTTCGCCGCGACGCGGGCCATCCTCTTGGGCTCGCAGTTCGCGATAGCGAACAATCAAGTGGATGGTGAGCGATATGGTCATGATGAGAAGCAGGGCCACGAAATTGGAGGAAATCACCGTGGCCGGTTTCTGTACCCACCCGAGTACGCCGGTTGTGTAGAGCACTGTCATTCCCGCCGTGGCCACCGGTAATAGCACCCAGCGAACCTGGCGAAAGGCGATGAAGAGCACCAACATGATGAGTAGCACAACTGTGCCGCCGAAGATCAAGAGGTCGCTCTGTACGAAGGCGATCATGTCCGCTGCGATCATGGGCACGCCGCCTATGTGTACTCGCCCATAGGCCGAAAACTCGCGTTGAATATCGCGAATCTCGGCAATCAATCTCGCTCGGGATTCCAGATAGATCTTGCGCGCCTCTGTGTACTCAAGATCAAGCCGCGCAAGCTCAGCATTCTCCTCGTCGCTGAGTGCTTCCTTGGTGCGCAGTTCGCTACGACGGTCTGTGATGCCGTCAAGCGCCTCATCGGGGGCGATGTTGGCGCGCATGGCCCCGGCGGTGCCATCGTTAGAGATCAGAAGTTCGTGAAAGAGAGGACTTTCCTGAAGTTCCGCGATGGCGAGGTTGCGGTCTACCTCAGGTGATCGTAGCGTTTTGAGTCCCTGCGCAAGTTGGGTGAGTGGAACAGGAGGACTTCGCAACAACGGCACATCGAGCAGGGAGAATACGGACGAAACGCCTGGCACCGCGCCGATGCGCTCTTGGAGTTCTCCCATGCGCTCGATGCTGGCATCGGAGAGTAACGGCCCCTCGTGCGGCGAAAAGGTAATCAGTAGAAAATCGTCGCCGGTGAAGGTCTCTGTGATTTCCTCATAGGCCGCGAAGGCGGGGTCGCCTTCCACGACCAATGTTTCTGCCGACGCATCGAAAGTGAATCGGGTCGAGAAGTAGACCGCCAGTACGCCAAACAGCGCTCCGATCATGAGCACTGTGACCCGGCGGGCAAGTATTGCCGAGTACCAAGCCTTAATATTCGCTGAATGCAAATAGCTCATAGGAGGGAACTATAAATGGAAATTACCGAACATGGATTATGGGTGTATTTCAAGACTCGATACCCAGCGCTCGGCATACTCCCAGAGATGTCTGCTCGCTTCGGCATCTTCTGTCGCTTCCGAGGCGCACGAAACGCGGCATTCTTCATAGTATTGACCACCAGCGAGTGGCACTTGGGTTGCGCAGAGAATTGGCGTCTGCGCGCCTTGATCGCGGGTGAGGAAGGAGATGGCGAGCACAGGTTTCAGCAAGCGCGTCAAATGTTTCAGGCGGGGATGGTCCTCAAGGGAGCGCGGCACAAGGCTTGTATAGACGGTGCCTGGGTGCAAGGAAACTGACTGAAGACTGTAGGCATCAGCGTATCGACGCTGAATCTCCTTGCTGAAGTGAATGATCGCCAACTTGGACCTGCCATAGGCATCCCAAGACTTGTACCCTCGTTCTGCGAGGCCAAAGAGCTGTGTATTGTCGACCCGCTCATGCGTGTCCGACGCGAGAAAGACCACGCGCGCATCGCCACTTTCGCGTCCTGATTGAATGAGCAGCGGCAAAAGCGAGTGGGTGAGATGAAAGGTGCCAAGAAAATTCGTTCGCCAGTGGATCTCTTCCCCGTCAGGCGCGAGCAGCGGCTGCCGACAATGCATGGTGATGTCCCTAAACATCCCCGCATTGTTCACCAGCACATGTAGTTCGCCATTTGAGTCGTTGCGGTACCAGTTGACGAGCTCGCGCACACTTCCTGGATCGCACAAGTCAAGAGGCCGCACTTGGAGCAGGGATGGATCAGCGCCTGAGCGCTCGACCTCGTCACGCAGCGCTTCTTCTATCTCTTGAGTGTCTGAGAGGTTGGTCCCCACCACTCTCGCGCCCCAGCACGCGAGGGTCTTGGCGACCGAGAAGCCGATGGAACTTGGAGAGACGCCCGTCACCAGCACTTTTCGTCCAGTCATATCCACTCGCGGCGCGCGGGGTTTGGGCGACAGCGTGGCAGCGAGAACCTGCCCGACCCGTGCGAAAGCGTTCCTCATGGCGATAGATCCCGTGGGATGGTGACCTGTGGCTGCGGGTTTCTGAAGGTCCCGTGGCTGAACTGCAATCCTGACTTGGGGCTAAAATGTCGTTTCATGAATCGGGGGCGAAGCATACTTTTCACCGGGCCAGCACAGGACGCTTATTCTGACTGGAAATCTCCGGATATCATCATCTCAGATGGCGCCTACGGGATTGGAGGGTTTCCGGGAGATCCTCGCACACCCGAGGGCCTTGCGGCATGGTACGCCGATCATGTACGCACATGGTCAGAGTGCTCGCACCACGCGACCACCCTCTGGTTTTGGAACACCGAAATTGGCTGGGCGACTGTGCATCCGTTGTTGGTGCGATACGGATGGGAATACGTTCAGACCATACTTTGGGATAAAGGGCTAGGCCATATCGCGGGAAACGTGAACGGCGCGACCATTCGTCGATTGCCAACCGTCACGGAAGTTTGTGTGTTCTACAAACGCCGATTGGAATTTCCGTCTTCCGAGGGGATGGTTCCTGCGCATCAATGGCTCCGCTCTGAGTGGCTGCGCGCCGGCCTGCCGTTGTCTAGGGCCAACGAGGCCTGTGGCGTCAAGAATGCCGCTACGCGAAAGTACTTAACGAATGACTGGCTGTGGTACTTCCCTCCTGCCGATATGATGGGCAGGCTGGTGCGGTATTTGAACAAGCATGGAGATTCTTCCGGTCGGCCCTATTATTCGATCAATGGGCGTGATCCGGTCACCGAAAAGGAATGGCAGCGGCTTCGCCATCCGTGGCATCACCAACACGGAATCACCAATGTATGGGCTCATCCTCCATTGAATGGCCGAGAGCGTTATCGTGGCGATGGTCGCAGGGTTGCGCCAAGAGTTCATAGTCCTGGTAAGAACGCTACCGCGCATCTAAATCAGAAACCACTGGAACTTATGCGTCGAATTATCAAGATCGCGTCCGAAGAGGGCGATACCTTGTGGGAGCCCTTCGGTGGGCTTTGCTCTGCATCAGTTGCCGCGATTGAAGCAGGGCGTCATGCCTTTGCCGCTGAACCTGATCCATATTTCGCATCACTAGCGAAGAGCAGGCTTTGTTCTAAGTTGGAGACCGAAGATGGGCGGGACGAGAATCAAAATGGATGATCCTCGTCCTTCACGCCCCGAACGTCATGTTTTTGCCGATGATGAAGCTTCCGGAAAGCTCGTTCGAAACGTGCGTGCCGCACTCTACGCGCTCCCCGCGTATTTTCAATCAGGAACACGACTGGAAGGCTTGGATGGAGGGGAATTGTTTAGTCTTAGCGGTGTCTTAGGTGGCGCGATAGAACATCAAGTAGTTGAGACGCTCAATCGAATTCGGGAGGTTTGGGATCCAGATGACGAGTGGCCGCGCCACCAATTTGTGCGTTTTGCACAGACCTTTCCCGATGTGAGACTGCAGGCTTACAACGACGACGGGGAGCCGTCGGTTGCCTTGGGGATCGAACTCAAGGGATGGTATCTCCTGTCAAAAGAGCGTGAACCAAGCTTCCGCTACTCCGTGACCCCTTCCGCGTGTTCGGCGCGGGATCTTCTGGTCGTGGTTCCTTGGCACTTGAAGAATCTTCTCTCCGGCGAACCGATTGTCTACGAACCATACATTGAGCAAGCTCGTTATGTAGCTGAACTCAGGAATTGGTGGTGGATGTTCGAGAGGAATTCTCAAGACTCTGAGGCTGAGCGAGGTGTCAATCCGCCGAATCAGGAAGCGGGCCCCTATCCGCCGCCGAGGGCAAGAATCGCGGACCGGCCATTAAACGACGGGGGAAATAATTTCGGCCGAATTGCGCGTGTGGACTCGCTCATGAAGGGGTACGTTGCCACCATGCTGAAGAAGCTTATCGCCGGAATTCCCGCGGAACATTGGACACTGTTCTTTCGGCTGCATGCTGAAGCGACAGATGCGGAGCAGATTCTAGCGCGATTGCAATCCGAGCTAATCGAAGAGGAGAGTGAACTCAGCGAAGAATCTGTGCAGCAGATAACAGAAGTTGTTCGTCAAATCGTGAATCTGTTCAAGTAGGCAGGCGTTGGAGCGCCGGAACCAAGCCCTAGACAATCAAAGCGCCTTCGGCAGAGCAATGCCATATTGTCGCAATGTGCCTTCAAGACTTGGCTTCTCTAGGCGGATGCGCTCTGCGCTCAGTTGAAACGCGAAGATGAAGCCTATTCCCAAAATAAGCATCCCTATCAGGAAACAATAGATCACGGCACGGTCTGGATAGACATCCTTGAAGTAACCCACATACAGGGGGCCGAAGATGCCGGCGGCGGCCCAGGCGGTGAGCACGGCGCCGTATATGGCGGACATCTTCTTGCTGCCGAAAACATCAACGATGAACGAAGGCATGGTGGCAAAGCCGCCACCGAAGCACAGTAGGATGTAGCAAACGAGCGCCGAGAAAATCCAAGGGTCGCGCTCGGTCATGAGAATGCCAAACACCACCATTTGACTCGCAAGCAGAATGCGGAAGACTCTAATACGGCCAATCCTGTCGGAGAGCAATCCCCAGAAGAGACGGCCCACGCCATTGCACAGGGAACTGATCGCAATCAAGGTGGCACCGTATTCTGCCAGCATGTATGGATCAAGCGTGGGGTCGGCGAGCCCCCAGACATCCTGCAATAGCGGTGACTGAAAACTGATGACCGATATGCCGGCGGAAATGTTGAAGAAGAAGATAAGCCACATCATGATGAATTCGCGCGACCTCAGGCAGCGCGAAACAAACATGGGGTTATCGACACCCACTGGATCCAGACTAGGCATTGCCGCGGCGCCGGGTGGTGCAAAGCTGCGCGGAGGGTCGCTGATGAGCAGGCTAAATGGAACCAGGATGAGTGCAAAGATAATGCCGAGCCACATGAATATGAGCGGCAGATCTTCGCCCGTTTGCAGCACGAGAAAGGGCGCAAGGAGCTTACTGAGAAGAAATGCGCCGACTCCGAAACCCATGACAACCATGCCGGTTGCGAGTCCCTTTCGGTCGGGAAACCATTTGGCGACCGTTGCCACCGGCGTGACATAACCAAACCCAATACCGGCCCCGCCGATCACGCCGTAGCCGAGATAGAAGAGCAACAAATGATTGATTTCGAGGGCAAAGGCGGCGATCAGGTAGCCTAGGGAGAACAACAGACTGCCGGCTAGCGCGAGTTTCCTTGGGCCGAGTCTTGGCAGTGCGGCTCCGGCCCAGGCCGCCGCAACTCCAAGCGAAAAAATAGCAACACCAAAGGCGATGGCGGTGTCGGTATAGGTCCAATCAAGCTGGCTGACCAGCATGATCTGGAAGAAGCTCCAGGCGTACACCGTGCCAAAGCACAGTTGCAGGCCCGTACACAAGAGCACAATCACCGAGCGGGGGAGTTGGATTCCTGGCAATTTCATCCCTCCGTTCGCGGGACCACTCCCGTCTAAGGTCCGCTCCTAGGGCTTGATGGCTGAATCCTGGCTGGATCGACAATCTTGGAAAAGTAAAGAAACAGGCGAGCGAGCTGCCCTGCTTCATCATTGCGGTTCAAAAGAGGGCTTTGGGAAGCGTCTTCGCCCTTCTGTTCCTTGGCGAGCTGTACCGCATAATTGAGCAAAGCGGCTATGGGTTTCGCGGCCAGATTGATCAGCCAGATGGCGGCGAAAATACCCACCACGAATATTGATGAGATCAAATACATTTGGCGACCGACCGCCTGCTGAATCTTGAGCGTGATGATGCTCTTGTCCATGCCTATGTGCACGGTTCCTGCCACCCCGGCAAGTATGGGGCTGCCAACTTCGACATAGCTGTCTGCCCCGGAGAGCCTGCGTTCGACGGTTTCGGTATTGGACGGATCCGAGGCAAGAATCTCTTCGGGAATGCCGGGTACAAAGGTGTGGGCGAGGAATTCTCCTGATTCGTTGACTATGTAAATGTAATTGATGCCCTGTATTTCGAGAAACTGGTCGATGAGCGATTGCAGCGCCGAAAGGTCTCGATTGAGGATGATATCAACGCTTGCATCGGCGATGGTTTTTGCGATGCCGCGACTATTGGACACATATTCTTCTGAAAGTTGCGAATCAACCGTTGCGATACACACCCAGGAAGTAGACACCGCGATCACGCCGAACAGGAGGAATATGCCGAACAGGGTCTTTTGAAATAGACGTTGAATATTCACTATAGAGAATCCCTAGGTAAACCATGCATGCCAGTCATTGAGTGGAATGAAACGATCCTGTTCCACGACTGTGTAATAGCGCCGTTGCATGCCTTGACGGCGCTGAGGGGAAAAGGAAATAAGTTCGCCTATGCCGAGGTCGAATTCACGCACCGAAAACACGGCATCTTCGAGCTTGTCGCGTGATGGATTGTCGCCAAGGCGATTGAGGATTTCGACCAGCAGTTTGGCATTCACGAAGCCTTCAAGGCTGACAAAGCTCTTGTCGAATGGCTGATAGTCCGGCTGGTGAAAGGCTTCTGGAACTTCGGGGTTATGCCGACGCATCAAGTCGCCGTATTCTTTCACAACCGGGATGGTTTCATCCTCGTAACTCGGCACCACTTGTGAATTCACAAGAAGTCGGGTGTAGCGAGCACTGTCCTCAAGCCCTTCAGTGATCAACTGCAGCAGATTCTCACTGCCTACAAAGGAAAGGTTCGCAATCGGCACTTCTAAGCCTTGATTCACGGCGTCGCGCAGGAAAGCAGCGCAGGCACCATAGGCACCTATGCAGATGATCGCATCTGGATTCACTCGCTGCAGTATTTCCACCTGTGGCCGCATGCTGCCCGAAAACCGTGCGCCTCGTTGATAGGTCGCCTCGCCCACGATTTGCTCGCCATGTGCGCTCAATGCCTTGCGAACGCCGGCCCAACCGCTGCGTCCATAGGCGTCGGCTTGGTAAAAGACCGCGATTCGCCTGCGTCCAATGCGCAGGAAATTCTCGACGAGACCCTCGGTTTCTTCGCGGTAGGAGGCGCGCAAGTTAAAAGCAAACTCGCCGTAGGGCGGTTCGCGCTGAGGCTGGGCACCCGTGAACGGAAAGAATAGGAAAATGCTCTCTTCTTGGAATTTCTTCAGGATTGGCAGTACACGCGTGACGGTCGGCGTACCAACGTAGCCGAAGAGCGCAAATACCTGATCTTCCAAAAGCAGCTTCATGGTGTTCTGCACGGAGGGCACCGGCTGGTATCCATCGTCATACAGCTTGAGCCTGACCTGACGACCTCGTACGCCACCCTGTTGATTGATGTGGGTGAAGTAGGCCTGTGCGCCTCTGTAGAGCTCTATGCCAAGTCCGCGTGAGGGGCCGGAAAATGCCGCCGAGGTTCCGAGAATGATCTCGTCTGTGGTGATTCCTTGAAACTTGTCTGGGCGATTGGAGCTTACCGTGGATGCTGTCTGCGCAATGGTGAGCGTTGAGCCTAACCCAGTCAGAAGCATGCCACTTGCGAAGCTGGATTCCAGAAAGCTGCGTCTACTGAATTCGGGCATCTGTTCGCGCCTGTATTGACCATCTCGGTTGGCATTGCTTACACATACTGTATCCTATCAGCCCCCGATTGATACACTATTGGTGGTGAATCCCAAGGCGTTCTGGTAGGCAAGCCGGTGAATGACTTGCAAATGTTCGAGCCGATGGATAGTCGCCTTGAGGCAGTCTTGGAAGCGCTCCCCGCGGATATTCTCTGCCGAGAGGGAAGGAAGCGAATCCTTGCTTGCGCGGAGGAGAAGCCTCTGTGTGCACTGCAATCCACCTTCGGCTTTGAGAGTCATCTCGACGAAGCTGCGCCCTACTGTGATTTGTTTCTGTCGGCGCCACGCGAGTCTCGATTCCTGCAATACCTTGCCGAGCAGGGTTCCAGCCAGGACGCAATCCCGGCCACACAGGGACTTTCCCGGATTGCAAAGGAAATTGAACACCCCACGAGCGCTTTCTTTGCTTGGGCGCGTTCGCTTGTTCTTGAGTACGACCTTGCTGTGGCTCCTTGGTCGGAATCGAGAGCGCCCGGCATCTTTATTGCACTGTCGGAAGAACTGGCGACAAGCCATGCGGCACAAGCGTCAGGTGATATCAAACCAAGACGCGAAGCACACATGATTGCGAGCATTTTTTCTTGCATGGACGCTGGTGAAGAAGTCGCCCAGTATCAAGCAGCGATCAAAGATGCGCTGTATGTTTTACCCGCGGGGGGTCGAGTCCTACATGTGGGCACTATGCCGGAGCGCGCCGCACAGCTGGCGCGATTGGTGCTGTCTATGCCGAGTTCGCAGCTTCTCCACTACCTGCAATTGCTTGGATGGGGCGGCCCCTTGCACGAATTGAATAGTCTGCTGCAATTGGCCGGAGAATGGTGTGGCGGAAGTAGGGTTAGCTTGTCCTTGGATGTTTCTCGCGAAGGCGTTTCTGATCGCCTTGGTCTCGAGCTTTATCTTGAGCAACCTTGGCACAGTGCGCCGCCTGGATCTTGGGGCAATTGTCTTCGACATCTGGTGGAGGCGGGGTGGAGCCGCAAAGAAAAGGCTGCTGGTCTCTTGAATTGGCCTCGTACCGATATGATCTTGTCTGAAAAGGGCAGCTATAAGCTCTTAACAGGGATTAATCACCTCAAGTTAACCCTAGAGGCGGGGAGCGTTCGAAGCAAAGCCTATATGGGTGCCTTTCTGTTCGGGCAATGAGCGATCGCACTTCTCTCGGGCCGCTCCAAGGAACCGCGCCGTTGCGGGCAATTGCGGAGTCCATAAAGCGCGGATTTACCTTCTTGCAGGCGAGCGTCTCACCAGAAGGTGTGTGGGAGAGCCACTATCACGTTTCCTCGACACCCGACACCTTGATCAAGGAAGAGAACCCCTTCGTCGGTGCGCTAGGTTCCTTGCGGCTCGAACGCATGGCGCGAAAGGAAGCGACGGAAATCATTCTTCGCACACGGGCCTATACCAAGAATGTCATGGAATACCCTGGCGTGTGGCGCTATTGGCCACATCTTCCGCCGGATGCGGATACCACCTCCACCTGTGCTTTGTCACTTGGGGGGGCACATCCCTGGTTGCTCGCAGGCTGGGGGGAGAAACTGATGGTCGACTGCTGCGATGAGGCTGGCAGGTTCCACACTTGGATTGCGGGCAAACGAAAGGAAGGCTTTGACGCCGATGCTGTGGTGAACGCTCATGTCATCGCTTACATGGGAGACACTGCGAGCACTCGACCTGCTCATAAATGGCTCGTTTCCCTCCTCAATGCACATCGGGAACGCGAGGCGATTCATTACTATTGGGATGAAATCGACTTCTACGCTGCCATGGTGCAGGCGAACAATACGCACGGCTCTTTGTTTGTGGACGCACTCGCGCACATCGCGTCGCGAATTCACGCGCGTCGCGGACAGGATGGATCCTACGGAGACCAGTTGCGCACGAGCCTGGCAGTCCTATCCCTGCTGGATCTTGAAGCGCCGCCGAGCCGAGACGAATTGATTGCTTCCGCAGGCTATCTGTTGCGAAGGCAATCGAAAGATGGCGGCTGGCCGAGTTCTCAGCTTTCATCAGGCCCCATATGGCCAGATGAGCGCACATTTGTGTTTCGCTCCAGAGCTTTTGATACCACTTGCTGTCTTGCTGCTCTGGATAGGATTGGTCAGGTGTGTTGACACCGTGTCGTCAGGCACTTGTCGCGGTTTATTCGAGCAGTTGCCTCTCCATCAGACTGCGAAATAAGCCGGACACGCTTGAGAGCTGTGCGTAGTTGCCAGATTGCACGAGCCTTCCCTGCTCAAGGACTAGGATCTTGTCTGCCTCCTTGATGGTGGAAAGTCTATGCGCGATCACGATTCGAGTGGCTGCCAGCGACTCGATGTTCTTCATGACTCGAGCTTGGGATTTGTTGTCGAGCCAGTTGGTGGCTTCGTCGAGGAACACAAACCGAGGTTTGCGAATGATCGCGGCGGCGAGCAGAATTCGCTGAATCTGCCCACCGGAATAGAGCGCCGAACTATCGCCTACTGGTGTCAGCATGCCGAGATGCATTTGCCGAATATCTTCCTCAATGGTGGCTAAACGCGCCGCTTCCCATGCTTCTGCCTCACCGAGGTCATGCGCAATCCCGGTGATGTTTTGAAGCAGGGTGCCCGGTTGAAGCGAGCCGTTCTGGGCCACAACCCCCAGTTGTCTTCTCAAAGCACGTTTGTTGAGGTGGGAGATATCGTAATTGTCGTAGTAGATGGCACCGGACGCGGGCCGTTCGAGGCCGAGTGCGAGGTTCATCAGGCTTGTCTTTCCTGCACCCGACTCTCCCACAACTGCCACGAACTCTCCGGGTAGGATGTGGAAGGAGATATCCTTAAGGACGAGCTCTACTTCGCCCGGGTAGCAAAAGCTCACATGGTCGAAGCGGAGCTCCCCGCGTAGCGTAATCTCCATACCCTGTTCCTGGGGGCCACTATCAAATCCTTCAGGCGCTGTCTGCAACAGCGGTGGAATCTGCTGATATTCCGAAGGAATCGATGAAAGTGCCTGGACCGAAGCACCCAAACGGGCTGTCGCAGAAAAGAACAGCATGGAACCGGTGTAGACAACGAGGAATTCGGCGATTGAGAACTGGTCACGAATGAACAGGGCGGCCGTGAAGAGGGCTGTTGCAGCGAGGTAGGGAACGCTCGATGTGACGGCGAGCGTGAAGGTGTTGATGCGGGCAATTGAGATTTCGGCTTCCTTCTGGCGCACATATCCATTCGCCCAGAATGCGAAAGCGCTTTGCTCGGCACCAGTGGAGCGCAGCTTGTGTATCCCGCTAATAAGTTGATACAACGTCCCGGACAGGCGTTGCCGCTGGCGAAAGAACTCCTTATGGGGCCGGAGTTGCAGCGCTCCCGACGCAGCGACAAATGCGAGGGCGACAAGGCCTATACAGAGGCTGATGAGCGCGAGCTTGATATCGAAGAGGAATAGGAGGAACAGGATCGGAAAAATGAAAACAACGGAGATCAAGGAATTGGCGACTAGGCTCGAAGCCCGATCCCGGAGATTTTGAAAGACCATGGCGCGTGAGGCGAGCTCTCCGGCGGAGAAGCCTCTTAGGCTATTGAGAGGCACACCAAGTAGTCGATCCCAAAGCGCCGCCGAGAGTCGCGTGGCCGTGCGAGCCTCAACTCGAAGCAGCGTCGAATTCTGCAGATAGGTCATCGCCATTCCTAGGAGGGCCACGAACACAAGCGCAACTCCAAGGCTAGGTAAGAGTTCTAGATTTTCGCGCCAGGCCACCCATTGCGCCAGCTTGGCAAGCGCGAACGCCGGCAGAAAGCTGAGGATTCCGACGGCAAAGCCAGTCAACAGAAAGCGAACAGCTTCTAGGGGTAGCCCTTGCTTGGCGATTGCCAGAATATCTTTCGTGGTCGTCGTGCGCTTCGGTAGTGGTCGGTAAAACACCCAGGCTCGCTCCCCAATGCTTTGCACATCTTTGGAACTCACCCGTCTAGTCTGCCCTTTGGTTGGGTCGACCATTCGGTAACGACCGAAATTGCTGGGCACTAACGCGAGTGGGCGAAAGTCTTCGCAGTGATGCGCGAGCATGGAAAAGCTGTCGCCCACCCACCAATAGGGCGAAGATGCCAGATTGACCTCGCGTGCACGCACGCCGGATGCCAACAAGACACTTGTCAAGGTTGTCGGCGCATCCCCCTTGGGAACCATGAAGTCGATGCCCTCTCTTTTGCCAATTGCCTGCAAGGCCTGCAGGAGCGCCGATTGCGAGTCACTGGCGGCCGTCCGCCTGCTTGTGGAAACTCGCGCCAATTGCTCGCGGGCGGTGTCTTCGGCCTCTTGGCGCAGCCTTGTACTATCAATTTGAAGTTGTGCGATATCGACTAAATCGAGTTTGCGATTGAGCTTCTCCGCGTCTATGGCAAGAACTTGAAATTTGTAAACGAGGTCCACCAATAGTTCTCGTTCAAGGAGTTGCAGGGAGGAAAGAGTTTCGATGGCGGAGGTCTTGTGGTATGTCGCCCAGGACTGTGGACACAGCGCAATAAAACAAGGCGGTTGGTGATCCGTTTCTCCGGTGCTCAGGAAGGCGGGCACCGGATTCGATGTGACCCACACCACGCCACGTTGCGATGAGACCACGGACTTCTCGGGAAGGTCGGTTTTCATGCCGGGGTGAAGCGTCATGCTTATGCTCGGCGAGAGCGGGATGTCTTCGGCTATGGCCTGAGAAAGACGCTCTAGCCACAGGTCAACTTCTCCGGCGAACGCCTCTGGTGACAAGTGTGCAAGGAATCCCGCAAGTGGAATCTTGTGTACCCTATATCCAGGGGATCCTTTCATTCGTAATTGAAATTGGGATTCGCGGTTTCGATCCACCGCAAAGACGAGCCGACCCTCGTCTGCGCGGGCCAAATGCTTGTAGCTTGAGACGACCTCGCTCTGCTTGATTTCAACAAGAAAGACATCGACACGCCCGGATTCCACATACCAGACAAAGGCCTCATCGTCGAGAATGAGTTCGTCTACAACCCTGTCAAAGGCTTCCGTGCTGATCGCCTGCAATCCTTCGGCGCTTAGCTTCTGAATTCGATTCAAAGACGCGGCCTCGCTATTCACTCATGACCAATTCCCTATACAGGCCGCCTTGCTCCGAGATGAGTTGGTCGTGGCTGCCGCGCTGAACAGTTTTCCCTTTTTGCAGCACAATGATCTCGTCACAATCTCGGATGGCGCTGAGCCGATGGGCGATGATGACGCATGCGCATCCCCTTCTGCGCAAGGCATCGTCTATTTGTCTTTCCACGGCTGCATCGAGCGAGCTGGTCGCCTCGTCGAGCACTAAGAGGGAGGGTCGGCTCACGAGCGCCCGAGCGATTTCCAATCGTTGCCGTTGACCGCCGCTAAAGTTGATTCCGCCCTCCTCGACATGCCCCGAATAGTTGAGTCGGCGCCTCGCAATGTCATCGTGAATAGCGGCGTCCCTTGCCGCATTTGTGATCATGCCGTCTGGGACCGAGGCGTTCCACATGGTGAGGTTGTCTCGGATAGTGCCTGAAAACAGCGAGATCTGTTGATCAACGAATGCGACAGATTCACTCATGATGCTGCGTGGAACATCTTCACGCGGATGTCCGTCGAACAGTACCTGCCCCTGCCAGGATTGATACACACCAGCAATCAACAGCGCCAAGGTTGATTTTCCAGCACCACTCGGCCCGATGATGGCAACCCTTTGCCCCGGTTTAACTTTAAGATTAAAATTCTCGATGAGCGGACCACTGTGACCCCGATAACCGAAGGAAACGTCACGGAGCTCAAGGTGTCCAGCGAGCCTCAGGCGCCCATCAATGGTGG
>CAZNYE010000345.1:0-4936 GCA_964577185.1 uncultured Pseudomonadales bacterium
GCGAATCAATTCGTTTGTAGGGGAGTTGCCTACTGGCAGGATGAAGCATCCTCCGGGTTGTGCTCGACGCGCATATTCATGGGCACCAATGATGCCAGACTCATTGCGCTCGACTCGGCCACCGGTAAGCCTTGCCGGGGCTTCGGGGAAGATGGAGAGGTTCGCATTGATCCCGGCATAGCCTTGGTGTGGCCGGGAGAGTTTCAGATCACGTCTCCGCCTGTCACGGTGGGCGACACACTGGTGGTCGGCTCCTCGATCGGCGACAACGCCCGGGTGGCGGCGACCAGGGGCTCGTTGCGTGCCTTCGACGCGAGCACCGGTGCCCCGAGATGGGACTGGGATCCTATCCCTCGTTCGCAGGATGATTCGGCCTCATCGAGTTGGCGGGGTTCCCAGCCGCCCAAGGAGGGCCATGCCAATGCCTGGGCACCCTTGGCCGTGGACGAAGAACGCGGCCTGGTGTTCGTGCCGACCAGTAGTCCGAGCCCGGATTTCTACGGAGGTCTACGCCCGGGGGACAATCGCCACGCCAATTCGGTTGTCGCGCTCGACGGCAAAACCGGTGAAGTCCGCTGGAGTTTCCAGACGGTGCATCACGATGTATGGGATTACGATCTGCCTGCGCAGCCTGGACTTTACTCGGTGTGGCGGGATGGTCGGCTTCACGATGTTGTTGCCCAGGTCACCAAGACCGGCTTTGTGTTTGTTCTGGAGCGAGACACTGGAGCACCTTTTCTGCCCGTTGAGGAAAGACCCGTCGGCCAGAATGGTGCGCCGGGAGAAGTCCTTTCGCCAACCCAGCCGTTTCCGGCCCAGACCCCCGCATTGGTTCCAGATAGGCTGTCACCGGATGATGCCTTTGGCCTCACTTGGTTTGATCGCCGCGCCTGCCGAAGGCGCATCGAGGGTTCGCTTGCGGACGGTTTGTTCACGCCGCCGTCGGAACAGGGAACCCTGCTGTATCCGTTTACTGGCGGAGGCGCGAATTGGGGAAGTGCGGCCTACGATCCCGGCCGTAACCTACTTGTTGTCAATATGAACAACTTGGCGCACCACATACAGTTGATTCCATCGACAAGAATCGAAGAGACGCGCCGGGTGTTCCATGATCAGGAGGTCTCGCCTCAAATGGGCGCTCCGTTCGGGGTCAAACGCGAACTCTTGCTCTCGCCCCTTGGCATTCCATGCACGCCTCCTCCCTGGGGTGTTTTGGCGGCTGTGGACCTTGCGAGCGGAAACATCGTCTGGCGTAGAACCATTGGAGAGATGTATGGCGTGAGGCTTGGCATGCCGAATCTTGGCGGCGCAATCGTGACGGCTGGTGGCATCGTCTTTATTGCCGCCACGATTGACGAGTACCTGCGCGCACTTGACGTGGCGACCGGCGATGAACTCTGGCGCTCTAAGCTGCCGACAGCCGCTCAGGCCACGCCAATGACCTATCTTTGGGAGGGTCGGCAGTACTTGGTCATCTATGCAGGCGGCAACCCCCGGTCGGGCACACGTGTTTCTGACAGGCTCGTGGCATTCGCACTTGATGAGCAGACTGTCCGGAAGCATGCTGTGATGCAACTCAACAAGGAGCGAAACGGATTATGAAGAGTTTTGCCGACAAGCTGGCAGAGATTACGGGCGCGGGCACCGGTAGGGGCCGCGAGATTGCGCGTGCGCCGGCGCGTGAAGGCGCCGGTCTCGCCATGTGCGATGTCATGGATGCGAACCTCAAGGAAACCCTCTCGCTGTGCGATCGGGAGGCGGCGCAAGGCCGGAGGATGAGCGTTCATTATTGTGATCCGGGGCTAGCGAGGATTTGAACTTCCCTGCAATCTCTTCGCTTCCAACTTCGCGCGTATGAAGTTGCGATGCGAGACATATAGCAATTCCGACATACTCCTGATGGCTGACTCCTCGTAGGTGCCGAGATCTTCATCGGCGAGCGCGAGTTGCCAAAGCGCCACCATCAGCTTGTATCGCTCGTCAGCGTCCAAGGCATCCTTCACCCTGCGCGTGAACGGATACATGGATGTCGCCTCGACATGTTCGATGCGCGCGCGTTCGGCCAGACGCTGTGCGGTGCCTTTCGTTACTCCAAAGAGGGATTGGAGCGAGGTGTCTATGCGTAGAAGTTCCTCTGGGGTGATCTCGTGGTCGGCCCAGGCCACTTCGAAGAGCAGCATCGCGGCTGCGTAGGCCAAGGATTCCCGCTCATCAACACCCGATTCAGCGGAATCTGGTTCATCGCGTGAGAAGAGCTTTGCGAACATGCTGGCCCTCCTAGGCTTTAGCTTGCCTTGGAGCTATTGCAGTTCGTGCACCAGCGGTGCCGGGAGCATGGACATGCCGCCGTCGACCACGAATTCCTGTGCGGTGATAAAGATTGACTCATCGGACGCGAGAAATACCACGAGGTCGGCGATATTGTGCGGCAATCCAAGCACGCCTGCTTGCGCGGGATTCGGCTCATCCACCTCACCGGGTGCGACGATGACAACATCACTTGCCTCTTGTCCGAAGTTCCTCACCATGGGTGTGTCGATGGTGCCAGCGTGAATAGAGTTGCAGCGGATTTTGTATCCAGATTCCAAGCAATGCACCGCGATTGATCTTGAGAGACCCTCCACGGCGCCCTTGGCGGCGGCGTAGCCAACAATGGCGCTATAGCCAAGTTTTGAGGCGATTGATGCCATGTTGATGATGGAGCCTCCACCGCTTTTGGCCATGAGCGGAATGGCGTACTTGCTGCCGAGGAAGGTGGCATCCGCGCTTACCACTACTTGCGCCTTGTAGTTCTCGTAGGTCTGGCTTTCGATCGTGCCGGGTATGACGATTCCAGCGTTATTGACCAACACGTGCAAAGCGCCATACTCATCCTTGATCTCGGAGATGATCTCCTGCCAGCAGGCGGCATCCGTCACATCCTGATGCTTGAACACGCCACCAATCTCATCGGCAACAGACTTGCCGGCCTGGCTATCGATATCGGTCAGTATGACGCGCGCGCCTTCGGCGGCGAGCGCACGCGAATCGGCCTCGCCAAGTCCTTTGGCTCCGCCTGTGACAAGTGCAACCTTTCCTTCAACCCGTCCGGCCATAAGCGCGAACTCCTTATTTCTTGCGGGTACAAGCCGCTCATCTTGCCAGAGCTTTCACCGAGCAAAAACTGTCGCTATGGAGAGTCTGGCGGGACTATTGCTGGTGGCGCTTATTCCTCGTCCAAAGGCAGTTTCTGGCGCTCAGGTGGAGGAAGTCCATGCAGCGGCAAGCGCACCTAGGGCACCGGCTCTGTATGGTTGGATTGGCCATGCGGCTTATTTGTGCTCTCTTTCGCTCATGGAGGACTCCTATTGTTCTCTCGGCGCATTTCCCTCGGCGGTGGCATGTCACTGGTCGGTTGCAGCCAGTTCGCCACCATAGGCGGCATTCTCACCGTCGCCGGTTCGCTGCTCATGGGAACCTTTGGGGCGAGGCTTCAGGCAACCCTGCGGACGATTTCAAGTAACAGGCGTCTTCGGCGGGTGGCGTGTGACCGACGCGCGTTACAACCGTGCGTCGATTCGTTCCAGTTCGCCTGGCCAGCTCAGAATCTGGCGGTCGGCCGTGACAAGTCTGTGTCCCTGAAGACTGGTTGCGACGATGAATCGATCAGCCGGGTCCTTGTGGAAATCGCTCAATTCGTTTGCTCGAATCGCTACATTGCCATCAACTGGAATCTCTATGAGTCCGTCTCGCAGCAGCTCTTCCCTCAATTGGCGCACGTCTACTTCAAGTTGGATTCTCTTCTTGTGAGTGAGGGTGCCTATTTCCCAAAAGGAAATCACGGAGACACAGACTTCATCTTTTCTCCATGAACGGTGAATCTCCTGACGTGCCAATGTGCCCAATTGGGGATTGTCCAACAAGTGCCAGACCAGCGCATGGGTATCAAGCAGAATCATGGATTGAGGACACGGTCAGGGTCGGTTTCCGCCTCCCACTCATCGGAGAGATCTTCGACATTTATGATGTCGCCGAGAATCTTAATGCGTCCATGTTGGCTACCTAATAGAGTTTCTTTCTTGTTCCCATAGGGAAGCAGCCTCGCAACGGGCTTGTTGTTCTTTGTGATCACGATCTCGCCGCTGTAGGTCGCAACCTCGTCCATGAGCTGAAGGCACTTTGCCTTGAACTCCGAAGCCTTCACCACCCTCGAGCCGTATTGGTTAGCACCGGAGGGTGTTTGGGGATCTGTCTTCACATCGAGAAGCCGCACCAAACTAGGGTGACAATATAACCATAGTCATGACCATGGTCAATATGTGCTGCTTTTGGCTCCTCTCAGGCCGCGAGCGCATCCTCCAAGGCGCGAAAGTACCCTTCGCGCATTCGTTTACTGACAGCAGCATTTGACGCCAAGGCATCGGCCCCGTGATAGAGACCAGGAAGCACGGCCAATTCGGTAGCAACGCCGGCTTCGTTCAAGCGCCGCGCGTAGTCTATGTTCTCATCACGAAACAGATCCTCCGTGCCCACGCACACGTACGCAGGTGGCAGCCCTTCAAGATTGGTCGCGCGTGACGCAGCCGCGTAGGGCGATGCGTCCTCTCCCGGTTCCCCATTGAGATACATTGCCCATGCCCTCAAGGAGGTTGCCCGATTCCATACTGGGTGATTGGTGACCCTGCCTGAAGGGGTCGCGTGCAGATTGTCGATCATGGGATAGAGCAGCAACTGCAGCTTTAGCGGGAAGTTCTCAAGGTCTCTGTTCATGAGCACTACGCCAGCGGTCATGCCGCTCCCAGCGCTTGCGCCGCCGATGACCACCCTGCCAGTGTCAAAGCCATAACCGGAATTTCCTGACATCATCCATCGAAGCGCCGCATAGCAATCGTTGGGTCCGGCGGGAAAGGGATGCTCGGGTGCCAGCCTATAGTCAACGGAGAACACCGTGCAGTCG
>CAZNYE010000346.1:0-3845 GCA_964577185.1 uncultured Pseudomonadales bacterium
ATCTGCGGTCGCTCGCGCGCCAAGTCGAGCGCCACCGAGAGCACCATACCTTCTCGAAGCTTGACCGCATCCTCACCTTCAATCCATACCTCCACGGGAAACACGCCTTGCTCGGTGGCTGAACGCCCGACGCTTCTTATCGCGCCCTCAATCACACCTGTTTGAATGGATTCCACGCCCACCCGCACCGACTGGCCGGGCTTGAGGCTCGCGGCTTCCCCCGCAGTTACGCCTATATGCACCCTCGCCTTGGAAAAGTCGATCAGCATCCCAACCTGCTGTCCGCGGGCGAGATAATCGCCAACCTGCACCAGCACGGTTTCGATCCGTCCGCCAAAGGGCGCCTTCACGCTGGTGTCCTCAAGGTTCTTCAATGCGTCGCGCAGAGCGGCCTCGGCGATTCCCAGGGTAGCGCGAGCCCTTTCAACGGACAGGGAGAGGGCATCGATCTCCAATTCGCTGATGGCTCCGGTTGCTCGCAATCGCTCACCCCTGTCGAGATTTCGAGCGGCATCAGCCAGTTCAACCTCACGCGCGGCGAGGTCAGCCTTGGCCCGGTCTCGGGTAATTTGTGCGCGGCTCGGATCGAGCAGCACCAGCGTGTCCCCTAGTCTCACCTGGTCTCCGGGCTCTACGAAGCGCTCTACGATGCGCCCCCCCACTTCCGCGGCCACATGTGCCTTGCGAAAAGGCGCCACCACGCCCGTGTAGTCCTGATCCAAACTCAGCTTGACAGACACGGCGACCGAAGTTGTAACCCGCGTGCGTACCTGCGGAAGGGAGGTCGACGGCGACATCTCGATCTCACCATCTGGTTCGCCGCCGCACGCGCCCAATAGGCCGAATGCAAACAGAACTGCGAAGCTTCGGCAGACTCGCTGAAATTTCACCGGCAATTTTCCTTAGTTACTGGCCTTTGGTTCATTGCGCAAAGGAAATCGGCTGCAAGAGGCGAAAGCATAGCGAAATTTGTAACCACTCGCCCTCCTTGACACTACAGGAACCAGCCGCTACGTCGCCCATGATGATGTGCTCACCCATTGTGCGCCGCGTACCCGCAATGGGGGCGCTGTCCCATAGTGTCAAGGAGGGCGAGTGGTTACCGAAATTTCACACTAGATTCCCTTTTGGCCGCGGCACCTCACAACCAGAAGCCGGTGCCCCCCTTCCCCAACATTCATCAAGGGCGGACAAGGAAATGGAACACTCGACGACGAGAAGGCGCGAAGCGCAAGGGACGTATGCGAATTCATCGGACACGTCCTTGTGCGCCGCGCCTTCCCTTACACTAGGGGGCTTCCAACACAACACCATGTGCCTAAATGACTCCTGCCAGTTTCTTCCTCATTTGTTTCTGCACCCTACTCGTCCTTGCCCAACAAGCGAAGGCCGTCATCACCGAAGCACCCTACTGCGGCGAGGAGGGGGTCTGGATTCAAGTATTGCGCTCTGGAAGCCTGAGATATGTGGACACCTCCACTTCGAGCAGCTACCTCGTATGGATCGACAACCAAGCGAAATTGCTCGTGGATACCGGTCATGGATCCGCAGTCAGGTTTGATGAAGCCGATGCCAGGATCGAAGATCTTGACGCCATCGCCATCACCCATCTTCATCGCGAGAATACTTCTGACCTCTGGGCCTTCCTGCGCAGTAGCAGCGCTGATAAGCGGCTCACACTCATGGGGCCCTTCGGGGAAGATGAGGGCTTTCTTGACGACCTGGCGGGAGTTGATTTCGCGAGGCAGAGGCCGACCCTCTATCGCATTAGCGCCGAGGGCAGAAGGCGATGGGCACAATTCGGAAACGAAACCCTACGCGCCGCCGCCATCCCGGTGCACCATGGGCAAGAGCGAGGCCTCGCCTGGCGGGTGACCATTGGCGATCAGTCAATCACCTTCACCGGCGACTTTAGCAATCAAAAGAATGTAATGACGGAGTTTGCCAAGGGTTCGGACGCACTTGTTGCCAATCACGGTGCGCCGGAAGATGCGCGCGGCACTACACGCGATGCCTTCGCGCGTCCCTCGCAGATTGGTCGCATCGCCGCTGAAGCCGATGTGCGCATGCTGATCCTCGGCGCGAGAGGTGCCCGTACCAAGGGCCGCGAAGTACAAACATTGAACGCCATTGAGGAGTACTACAAGGGTCCGATCATCATCGCCGATGATCTTGAGTGCTGGGGGCTATAACCACAGCACAGCCAACGGCTCCCACCCTGTGTACGGCAACGAATCGCGCGAATTACCTGTTCATTGAGGTTGTTGCCGCTCAGCATGTCAACATTAGAATAGATGCCGTAACAATCGTTGGCCAGCACATTGGAAGCGTTGTCCAATGAGAACATGGGAAGCGCTTCCCCGCGTACAAGGTATACAATTTGATTCGATTACACCTTGCGACACAGCGTTCACGCTTGAACTTGGCAGACAGCCCATCGGTTCTGGCGCAAGCCGCATTCTGGTAGATTGCCGATCTGGCTCATCTCTTAGGGAGAACTTACATGGAAACCCAAGCCGCAGTTGCCTGGCAAGCTGGAAAACCACTCACAATCGAAAAAGTCAAGGTGGATGACCCCAAGGCCGGGGAAGTGATGGTGGAAGTTAAGGCCACTGGGATTTGCCACACGGACGCCTTTACGTTGACCGGAGAGGATCCTGAAGGACTCTTCCCCGCCATCATGGGCCACGAGGGTGCTGGAGTGGTACTCGCTGTGGGCGACGGCGTGACTTCGGTTCAGCCTGGCGACCACGTCATCCCCCTGTATAGCCCCGAGTGTCGCCAATGCAAGTTCTGTCTGTCTGGCAAGACCAATCTCTGTGGCGCCATACGAACAACCCAGGGTCAAGGTGTGATGCCGGATGGCACCAGTCGCTTTTCAATAGGAGGCGATCAGCTCTATCACTATATGGGCACCTCCACCTTCTCGAACGTGACCGTGCTTCCCGAAATCGCGGTCGCCAAAATCCGCACCGACGCTCCGTTCGACAAGGTGTGTTACATAGGTTGTGGCATCACTACTGGACTCGGCGCGGTAATGAACACCGCCAAGGTGGAAGCCGGCGCTACGGTAGCCGTGTTCGGCTTGGGAGGTATAGGGCTCAACGTGATCCAAGGTGCGCGAATGGTGGGCGCGGGACGCATCATCGGCGTGGACCTCAATCCTGACAAGGCGCCGCTCGCGACCAAATTTGGCATGACCGACTTCATCGACGCCAGCCAAACCGACCGAGTCACCGAAGCCATCATCGACATGACCGATGGCGGCGTCGACTACTCCTTTGAGTGCATTGGCAATGTGAATGTCATGCGCCAAGCCCTCGAATGTTGCCACAAGGGCTGGGGAGAGAGCATCATCATCGGCGTCGCCGGCGTGGGACAAGAGATTGCCACACGCCCATTTCAATTGGTAACCGGACGGGTGTGGCGCGGCTCGGCCTTCGGTGGTGCCAAGGGGAGAAGGGACGTTCCGAAGATCGTCGATTGGTATATGGAGGGCAAAATCAATATTGACGACCTCATCACCCACACCATGCCCCTCGCCGAGATCAATGTTGCGTTCGATCTGATGCACGAAGGCAAGTCCATACGCTCCGTGGTCACCTTCGATTCATGAGGGCGTCCGACTCGGTGCAGAGTCGCGAATACGCCGACTGGCTCTCTCAGATCAATGAAGAGATTCTTGAACCGGAACTGCCTATCTGCGATCCGCATCACCATCTTTGGGATTATCCAGGCAGCCGCTATCTGCTCGATGACCTCCTGAAGGACACTGGCAGCGGACACAAGATCGTCTCCACGGTATTCGTTGAATGCGGCGCCATGTATCGCTCCGAGCGGCAAGA
>CAZNYE010000347.1:0-2642 GCA_964577185.1 uncultured Pseudomonadales bacterium
TGTCAACAGCTCGCCGAAGATCTCTCCTGCGTTGTGCTACGCGGTGACATCACCGACGAGGATTTTTTGCTTGAAGAGAACATTGAGCACATCGACGCGTTCTTCGCACTCACCAACAGCGACGAAAACAACCTGCTCGCCACAGTCATCGCCAACCGTCATCGCACGCGCACCACCGGGGCGCTGCTCATGAGCCCCGCCATGCGCGAACTCGCGAAGATCGCCGGCGCCACGCTCGTGGTGTCGCCGGTTGAAGCGGCCGTGGATGCCTTTCGTTCCTATTTCCGCCGCGGCAGGGTGCTGCGCGAACATAGTCTTTTCGACTCCTTTGGACAGGTCATGGAAATAGAAGCCCTGGGAACCGCGGAAACCTCCTCGCTGGTCGGCCGCGCGGCATCACGCATCGAACTCCCTGGCGAATCGAAGGTGTGTGCTATCGCTCGACCCCGCAAGTCCGGCGCCTTCCGCCCACTCCTGATCAGCGAGGAGCCAACCATCAAGGAAAATGACCGGGTCATTGTTTTTGTCCCGCGCCAGGAAAGCGACCAAGATCTTCTCAGGGTTCAAAAGCACATTGAGCGCGTCTTTTACGCGCCCCCCGAGTCCTTTTAGCGCACCTCCGTAGGGCGATGCACCTCAAAACCATAGTCTCGCTTACGGGTCTGCTGCTGACCCTTTTCAGCTTGGTGTTGCTGGTTCCAATTGGCGTCGCGCTCCTCTACGAGGAATCGGCCGTTTCAGAATTCCTGCTGGCGTTCGGCATTACGCTCGGCACCGGGCTCATCCTCTGGCTTCCCTTTCGCCCGATCCGCGACCTTCGCAACCGCGACGGATTCATAGTGGTTTCGCTTTTCTATTTTGCGCTTGGTGCCTTTGGTGCCATTCCTTTCATCAGCCTCGGCGTGGCTGAGTCTTGGAGCAGCGCTGTTTTCGAGTCTGTTTCAGGCCTCACGACCACTGGCGCAACTATGATCCTAGGGCTCGACGAGCTTCCCAAGTCGCTGCTCATTTATCGTCAACTACTGCAATGGCTGGGCGGCATGGGGATCGTGGTGCTCGCGGTTGCGGTCTTGCCCATGCTGGGTATCGGCGGAATGCAACTGTCTCGTTCCGAGCTCACCGGGCCGGACAAGGGATCGAAGCTGGCACCGAGAATCACAGAAACTGCGCGAGCGCTGTGGCTCGTCTATCTTGGTCTAACTATTGCCTGTGGACTCGCTTACTACCTAGCCGGAATGAGCGCCTTCGATGCGGTCAGTCACGCGTTCTCTACAGTGGCAATCGGCGGCTTTTCCACCCACGATGAGAGCATCGGGTATTTCAACAGCTACGCGATTAACTGGGTGGCGATAGGCTTCATGATCATCTCCGGATTGAGCTTCGCCCTGCACTTTCGTCTGTTTCGTGAAATCAAGTTGAGAATTTCCGGTCGTTTAGATCGCCTTCCCGGGCGGCGCAGCTTGAGGAGCTGGCTACCCTATCTGTCTAGCTCGGAGGCGCGCGCCTATTTGCTGCTCTTGCTGACCTTAAGTCTCATCGTCAGCATCGGACTTGCCAATTATGGTGTTTCTGATCGAGTTATCCTAGATGCGGTGTTTCAAGTTGTTTCAACCGCGACCACAAGTGGTTTTGTCACCACCGATTTCAGTCTCTGGCCATCTTTCTTGCCCATACTGCTCCTTTTGTCGGCGTTCGTTGGAGGCTGCGCCGGCTCCACCGCTGGCGGTCTCAAGGTGGTACGTGTGCTGCTTGTGTATCGCCAAGGAGTACACGAAATCAAGCGCCTCATTCATCCTACCGGCGTTTTTCCTGTGAAGCTCGACGACACCCCTGTTCCGAGCGAGGATATGCAGGCGGTGTGGGGGTTTTTCGCCCTCTATTGGTTGACCTTTGTGGTCATGCTCTTGCTCATTCTCATGGTCGGAAACCTGGACTTTCTTTCCGCCTTTTCGGCGGTCGCCGCTTGTCTGAACAACCTTGGCCCAGGTCTCGGAGAAGTTGCCGCCAACTATTCTAGTGTCTCAGCGTCGGGGAAATGGCTCTTGTCGATCACGATGATTCTCGGCCGCCTAGAGATTTTCACGCTTCTGGTGCTTTTGACGCCCACTTTCTGGAGGCGTTAGCGTCCGACATGACGGTGCTGCGATCACTTCTCTTTTATTTCGGCTACATACTGGTCACTGTGCTTTGGGGCGGGTTTTGGACCCTGTTCGGCCTCCTTCTCCCCTATCGAACACGTTTTCGGGTGATCATCAACTGGTGGTCAAGGTTCGTGCTCTTCTGGTTAAAAATCACCTGCGGCATAGGTTTTTCGGTGGATGGGTGGGAGCATATTCCTGAACGCCCCTGCGTCGTATTCGCCCGTCATGAAAGCACCTGGGAAACCCTATTTCTACAGGCTCTCTTCGTTCCACAAGCGACCGTGATCAAACGCAGCCTCTTGCTCATTCCCTTTTTTGGCTGGGCCTTTTGGCTGTTGCGACCAATCACGATCAATCGCAACAAACCAAGGGACGCTCTGCGCACCGTGGCCAAAGAAGGCACCAAGCGCTTAGCCGAGAACATTTGGGTCGTCCTATTTCCGGAAGGCACCCGTTGCCCAGTCGGAAAAATCGGCACATTCGGCCCAGGCGGTGCCTATC
>CAZNYE010000348.1:0-5129 GCA_964577185.1 uncultured Pseudomonadales bacterium
GACGCCTCCTGAACCCATGATGGGTTCGGCAAAAAAGGCCGCCACCTTAGATGGGCCCAGCTCAAGAATCTTCGCTTCGAGTTCATTGATCAGCTGATCGCAGAATTCGTCTTCGGACAGGCCTGAAGGAGCCCGATAGAAGTTTGGACAGGATACGAAGTGAATGGTGTCGGCGATATAGTCGAACTCCTTGACGTGATCCCTGCCGCTCAAGGAAGCGGACAGATAGGTGCTGCCGTGATAGGCCAGCTTGCGGGATATCAAATGCCGTTTTTCGGGAAGTCCACGACATGACTGATAAAAACGCACCATGCGCGCGGCGGTATCCACGGCTGTCGAGCCACCGCTTGAGAACATCGTTCGATTGACCGTCCCCGGTGCGAGCTCTGAGAGCCGTTCGGCGAGTTCGGTCGCGCGAACGGCACCCATGTCCACAAAGGGATTCGCATAGGCAAGTTCCATGACTTGGCGCGAAATCGCCTCAGCCATGTCCTCCCTGCCGAGGCCAATGTTGGTACACCAGAGCCCACCCACCGCATCGAGATAGGTCTTGCCCTTTGTATCCTGAATGTACGCGCCATTGCCCTTTTCGATGAGCAGTGCCCCTTCCTGATCGAACGAATCAAAGTGTTGCCAAGGGTGCAGGAGGTGACGGCGGTCAGCCTCCCAGAGCTGCTGTGCTTCGTTGTGCAAAGGTCCTGACATACTTCCCTTTTAGTTCTATCGCTTGCCTAGTGTGTGGGTGCGGTGGCACGTACCACGATACATCGAGATTTTGCCTTCGCGCAATTGCTGCCCGCGCGGCAGTTTGAAGCGCAGCCTCGCTAACCCGATATCAACGACTCGACCACGGAGGGATCCGCGAGCGTTGAAATATCTCCAAGATCTTCTGTTTCTCCCGCGGCAATCTTGCGCAGAATCCGACGCATGATCTTACCCGACCTAGTCTTGGGCAGTCCGCGCGCGAATCGCAGCGCATCAGGTCGTGCGAATGGCCCAATCTCTTGACGCACAAGGGCCACGAGTTCCTCGCGCAGCTTCTCGGAAGATGATTCGTCGAGTTCTAGGTGGGTCATGGGAGTGACGAAGCAGTAGATGCCTTCACCCTTCACGTGATGTGGAAAACCGACCACGGCCGCTTCGGCCACAGATTCATGCAGCACGAGGGCGCTTTCGAGCTCCGCGGTGCCAATCCTGTGTCCCGAGGTGTTGATTACATCGTCCACGCGCCCGGTGATCCAGTAGTAGCCGTCCGGGTCTCGGCGGGCACCGTCACCGGTGAAGTAGTAACCGGGATAGCGTGAGTAGTAGGTGTCGATTACGCGCTGGTGATCGCCGTAGACGGAACGTATCTGACCCGGCCAGGAGGCGGTGATCACCAGGTTTCCAGAGGCTTCCTGGGCATCTATGAGATTTCCATCTTCGTCCATCAAGCCCGGCTGAACCCCGAAGAAAGGCTTGGTTGCCGAGCCCGGCTTGAGCGCGGTCGCTCCCGGCAGGGGCGCAATCATGATGCCGCCTGTTTCGGTCTGCCACCAGGTGTCCGCGATTGGGCAGCGCCCGTCGCCCACCACCTTGTGATACCACTCCCATGCCTCGGGATTGATAGGCTCTCCCACCGTTCCGAGAATACGCAGCGAGGCGCGCGAACAGGCTTTGACGGGCTCATCACCTTCTGCCATGAGTTGGCGTATGGCGGTGGGTGCCGTATAGAAGATGCTCACCTGGTGCTTGTCGACCACCTGCCAGAAGCGCGACGCGTCGGGCCAGGTTGGCACCCCCTCAAACATGAGCGTGGTCGCGCCATTGGCGAGCGGCCCATACAGAATGTAGGAATGTCCAGTGATCCAGCCGATGTCCGCGGTACACCAGTAAATCTCGCCTTCGCGGTAGTCGAAGACGTACTTGTGCGTCATGGCCGCGTGAAGAAGATACCCGGCTGTTCCGTGCTGCACGCCCTTGGGACGGCCGGTGGAACCGGAGGTGTAGAGAATGAACAGGGGATCCTCCGCGTCCATGGATTCAGGCTCGCAGCGCGGGCTTGCCTCGGCGATCGCTTCCTGATACCAGAGATCGCGTTCCGGGTTCCAGGGCACGTTCTCAGCATTGCCGTGGCGCACACAAATGACCGTGTGCACATCTGGACAATCTTGAAGCGCGATCTCTGCGTTTGCTTTGAGGCCGATGCGTTTGCCACCACGAATGCTCTCATCGGCTGTGATCAGTACCGAACAGTCTGAATCTAGGATGCGGTCCTTCAAGGAGCTTGGGCTGAAGCCGCCAAACACCACCGAATGAATGGCACCTATGCGCGCGCAGGCGAGCATGGCCGAAGCGGCCTGCGGAATCAGTGGCAGGTAGATGCAAACGCGCGAACCTTTGACGACGCCGCGTTCCTTCAGCAGATTGGCGAGCCGGCAGACTTCTTCATGCAGGGCCGAATAGCTGATCTTTCTGGTCTCGCTGCCATCATCGCTCTCCCACAGGATGGCGATCTGATCGGCGCGCGTTTCAAGATGTCGATCAAGGCAGTTGTATGAGGCGTTCAGGCGGCCGCCGATGAACCACTCGACGTGACCGTTCTCGAAATCACTCTTGGTCAAGCTGCGCCAAGGCTCAAACCAATCAAGGAACTTTTCCGCCTGCTCCGCCCAAAAGGTTTGCGGGGTATTTATCGATGCCTCGTACATGGCTTGGTAGCTTTCCGAGGTGACGTGGGCATCTCTGTACAAGCCCTCTGGTACCGGGTAGATTCGCGTCATGTGCTTGAGGGTGGGGGAGATTCGAAGTCAGTCTAACAACGATGGGTTCAAGCGGAAATAATGGCGCCGACCACGCATATTGTGTATGCACTCCAAGAGTGCTTGGAAGTGCCGGTCAACCGCTGAGAAGTTGCATTCGGAAGCATCCACCACCAACAGCGGAGCACCATCGAAATGGTGGAAAAAACTGGTGTAGACCTGACTGACATCGGTGAGGTACTCCAGTGCGCAATTGACTTCTGATCGAATCCCGCGCTTCTTGACTCGTTCGAGCAGGATGAGCGGAGGTGCTTGCAGATAAATCACCAGATCCGGTTGCCGCCAGGAGAGTGCCAAGGACTGCGCGACCTGATGATAGAGCTTCAACTCCTCGGGATCGAGGGTGATCTCAGCAAACAGCCGATCCTTCTCCATGATGAAGTCCGCGACCAATCGGGTTTCAAACCAGCCTTGGGATTCAAGTGAGGCCACCTGCTCCACGCGATGAAGCAGGAAGAATAGCTGGGTGGAAAAAGCGTGGCGCCTTTGGTCTTGGTAAAACCGCTCCAGAATGATGTGCTCTGCGGTGGGTTCGAACAGGGTGTCGTAGTCAAATTCTTGCGCAAGGCGCTTGGCCAGACTCGTTTTGCCTACACCAATCGGCCCTTCAACGGCTATATAGCTTGGCAAGTCCTGTGCGTTCACCTGAAAGAATAGTTCGGACGAGGCCGTGGTGCGGAAGACAGAAGGATAAATGATTTATAAGTGCGTGCGTCCAAATGGGCTGGCGCGACGAACCGAAACCCAATTGGCACTGCGTCAAGGGTTTAGAATGCGGAACTTGACCTGCTCGACACCACTCGCGTGGCGCCGAGCAGCTGAGATAGTGAAATATCGCAAGAACAATCGCAAGAACAAATGTCTATCAATTTCAATAGAACTGTGAACACTAAGTCTAATTCTCTGTCCATACCATTACTTTCTATCGTGGCGGTCCTGCTGTTCGCGCAGGTGCCTCTGCATGCCGAGGAGGAATCCGAGGTGCTGCCGCAACCGCATCGCCTAGTCGATCAGGTCACCCGAGAGGTCATCGATCTTATTCGAGAAACTCAAGAGCAAGAGGAGGTCGACGTTCTGGAGTTTAGGCAGGGAATCTATGCATTGCTCAATGCGCGGCTCGATTGGGTTGGCTTCTCTCGGGGTGTCATGGGGAAGCATTACGCCGATGCCACGGACGGGCAGAGGGTGCAATTCGTTGAGAGTGTGCGAGTTATGCTGCTTGAGTTCTATGCGGCTGCCATGCTTCGGCTTCAAGATCAAACAATGAGCGTGCTACCTCCTTCAGCGCCTCCGAGCAATCCCAATCGTGTCAACGTTGACCTTGAGTTCGTAGGATCGGATGGACAGGCCATTCCCATTGTCTTCTATATGCGGCGAACCTCGGAGCAGGGTGAGTGGCGCTTGGTCAATATCAACTTGAGTGGAATCAACCTAGGGCTCACTTGGCGCAATCAGTTCGGCCGCATTATGGATATAACTGGAGATATAGACCAGGCGATCATGGAGTTTGCCAAGGCGGTTGAGGAAGCCTCGCCCTAAGCACTGGGTTGGGATCAAGAGCATGATCGATATAGCAGCGCTCGTGCGCGCATCAATTGAGGGCGCCGATGTTGAGGCGGTTGGTGATGGGAGCGCGGGCACTCGAGTGCGCGTGGTGAGCGAGAAGTTCGAAGGATTGTCGCGGGTCAAGCGTTCGCAAATGGTCTATACGGCCCTCTCCGAGCCCATCCGAGGCGGTCGATTGCATTCGGTGAGCATCCAGGCGCTGACGCCGGAAGAAGCGCGAGCTTCTCGCTGAACCCCTGACATCATGGACAAGCTAGAGATTGAGGGCGGAGTTCCGCTCATGGGAGAGGTTGCCATTTCCGGTGCCAAGAACTCCGTGCTGCCCATCATGGCGGCCGCCTTGCTGACTTCGGAACCCGTGACGATCCGAAGGGCACCGCGGCTCGAAGACGTTGCCACCATGATGAGCATTCTTCAGAAGGTGGGGGCAAGCGCAGAACGGGTCGAAGAGTCCACCCTGAGCATTCAATTGCCCTATGCCAAATCCCTGTGCGCCCCCTACGACTTGGTCAAGACCATGCGCGCTTCTTTCTTCGTACTCGGCCCCTTGCTGAGCAGGTTTGGGGAAGCCGAGGCGCCTCTGCCGGGAGGATGCGCCATAGGGACTCGACCAGTCGATCAACATCTCAAGGGACTCAAGGCACTTGGAGCCGAGCTGAGCTTTCACGATGGAAACGTGCGGGTCGCGTCGCCGCCGGGCGGATTGCGGGGGACGGATGTGCGTTTTGATCGCCCAACGGTTGGTGGCACGGAGAATTTGAT
>CAZNYE010000349.1:0-1913 GCA_964577185.1 uncultured Pseudomonadales bacterium
GGTTATCGGAAGGATGACCCCACTCCGCAGCCAGCCAAGTGTCGTTGAAGTCCAGCCAACGAACTATGCAACCTATGTCCCAGGCTGCCTTCACTGGATCTAGTTCGTGCTGGGTACCGGGGACGCGCGCGCCGTTTGGCACCAGTGTGCCTGGCACAATCGGACCTAGATGCTTGGAGCAGGCCGGATAGCGAAGCGCCAGAAATCCGCAGCCAAGGGTGTCCATCAGACAATATCGAGCTGTCTGGTAAGCCTCGTCACTGAAGGAATGTTCCGCCATCACGTAATCGGCAATGGCCTGAATTTCAGCGTCCGCTGGTGGTCGGACGTTGATATCGACATTTGAAGACATGCTTATCTCTCTGATATGGGGACTACGCGCCGAGGCTCGGGGCCGACGTAGGCGGCACTCGGGCGAATGATGCGGTTCTTGGCTCTTTGCTCCATCACATGCGCGCACCAGCCGGTGACTCGTGAGCAGACGAAGATGGGCGTGAACAGCTTGGTGGGAATCCGCATCGAATGGTAGGCACTCGCGTGGAAGAAATCCGCGTTGGCAAAGAGTTCCTTCTCATCCCACATGATTTTCTCGATAGCCGACGAAATATCGAAGTAGAGGCGATCTCCAGTATGGGTCGCCAATTCAAGCGCGTGCGCCTTGATAATTGTGTTGCGAGGATCATTCGTACGGTAAATGGCATGGCCAAATCCCATAATGAGCTCCTTGCGCTCAAGCATCTCCTTGACGCCGCCAACCGCCTCTTCGGGCGAAGAGAAGCGCTCAATCAGCGCCATGGCGGCCTCATTGGCGCCTCCGTGCAGGTGGCCGCGCAGCGAACCTATCGCGCCTGTGATGCAGCTATGCATATCGGAGAGGGTGGAGGCGCACACGCGCGCGGTGAACGTCGAAGCGTTGAATTCATGCTCCGCATAAAGAACCAGGGAGGTGTCCAATACGCTGCTGGATAGCTCAGAATCCGGCTCGTCATGCAGCATCGTGAGGAAGTGCCCGGCGGTGGAAGCCGCATCGCACTCGGTTTCTACGCGTACGCCATCATGAGAAAACCTGTACCAATAGAGGATGATGCTTGGCAAGGCGGTAACCAAGCGCTCCGCCACCTTGACTTGATTCGAAAAATCACCCTCGGGTTCCAGATTCCCGAGCATGGATGCACCGGTGCGCATGACATCCATGGGATGCGCCGAGGCGGGAATGCGTTCAAGCACTTCGCGTAGCGGCGCGGGCAAGCCTCGCTGGGCCTGAAGGCGCTTGGCAAAATCCGCGAGTTCTCCAGCGTTTGGCAACTCGCCGTGCAGAATAAGATGCGCAACCTCTTCGAAGCTCGTGTTGCTGGCAAGATCGGATATGTCGTAGCCGCGATAGGTAAGGCCCGTTCCTGTCTTGCCCACCGTGCAGAGCGCTGTTTCGCCTGCGGTTTGTCCGCGCAAGCCCGCCCCGCCGAGTGCTTTATCCACCATCAGTCTTCACTCCCTGTTCGCTGCTTGAGAAATTCATCGAGCTTTTGTTCGTATTCGTGATAGCGCAGCACCTCATAGAGTTCCTCACGCGATTGCATGAGGTCCAAGACCCCGCGTTGTGTTCCCTTTTCTCGCAGTTCCTTGAAGACCGCCAGTGCCGCCTTGTTCATGGCGCGAAACGCCGAAAGCGGGTAGAGCACCATGGCGATTCCCTGCTTGCGCATTTCATCAACCTTGAACATCGGCGTCATCCCGAATTCCGTGAGATTGGCCAGTACCGGAACGTTTACACTTGAAACCACTCTGGCGTATTGCGTGATATCGGTCATGGCTTCCGCAAATATCGCGTCCGCGCCGGCTTCCTCAAAGGCCTGTGAGCGCTCGATGACCGCATCAAACCCCTCCACCGAGAGCGCATCTGTGCGTGCCATGAC
>CAZNYE010000350.1:0-22836 GCA_964577185.1 uncultured Pseudomonadales bacterium
ACCGCGCAGCGGACAGACGCCGACACCGGGACGTCCGATGTTGCCGGTCGCCATGGCGAGGTTGGCCATGGCCATCACCATGGTGGAGCCTTGGCTGTGTTCGGTGACCCCTAGGCCATAATAAATGGTGGCACTTTCCGCAGACGCATAGAGATGCACAGCCGCGCGTATGTCGTCCGCGCTGACACCCGTAACCTCCGCTACGGCTTCAGGCGCGTTTTCCGCGCCGTGTGCGAACTCAAACCACTCCTCAAAGGACTCGAGGTCACAGCGTTCACCTACGAACGCTTCATTTACAAGCCCTTCAGTGGCCACCACATGCGCAAAGGCGTTCATCATAGGCACGTTGGTGCCAGGTAGAAGCGGCAGATGCAGCGCTGCTTCAATGTGCGGTGAACGGACCAGGTCTATGCGCCTTGGGTCCAAGACGATGAGCTTCGCCCCTTGTCGCAGGCGGCGTTTGAGTTGCGATGCGAACACCGGATGTCCTTCGGTGGGGTTGGCACCGATCACCATGATCAGGTCTGCGCTCATGACGGAGTCGAAGTGCTGTGTGCCCGCTGAGGTGCCATAGGTTTGTTTCAGGCCGTAGCCGGTGGGCGAGTGGCAGACTCGAGCGCAGGTGTCCACGTTATTGCTGCCAAAGGCCGTGCGCACCATCTTTTGGACGGTCCAGATTTCCTCGTTTGTACAGCGGGCCGAGGTGACAGCGCCTATGGAGTGCAGACCGTGCTCAGCTTGAATGGACTTGAGCTGTGCGGCGGCGTGGGAAATTGCTTCTTGCCAGGACACCTCCTGCCAAGGGTCGGTGATGCGTTCGCGGATCATCGGCTCGAGTACCCTGTCTGGGTGATTCGCATAACCCCAGGCGAAGCGGCCCTTGACACAGGAATGCCCGTGATTTGCCTTGCCAAGCTTGTCCGGCACCATGCGCACGACTTGGTCTCCCTTCAGTTCCGCACGAAATGAACAGCCCACGCCACAATAGGCACAGGTGGTGCGAACGCTTCTGTCCGGCACGCCTTCTGAGATCACGGATTTCTCCATCAGGGTGGCGGTTGGGCAGGCTTGCACACAGGCACCGCAGGAGACACATTCGGAATTGAAGAAGTCCTGCGCTCCGGTCTTGACACTGGAATCGAATCCACGACCATCGATGGTCAGCGCATGTGTGCCCTGAACCTCATTGCAGGCGCGTACGCAGCGGGAACAGACGATGCACTTCGAGGGGTCAAAGCTGAAATAGGGGTTCGAGGTGTCGGGTATGGCACTCAGATGGTTGTCGCCGGGCCCGTACCTGACTTCCCTCAAGCCCACCGCGCCCGCCATGTCTTGTAGTTCGCAATCGCCATTGGCGGAACAGGTGAGACAGTCGAGCGGATGGTCTGAAATATACAGTTCCATGACCCCGCGACGCAGCTTGGCGACCCGTTCGCTCTGCGTGCGCACCCGCATGCCATCGCGAACCGGTTCGGTGCAGGCCGCATGCACGCCACGGCGACCTTCTATTTCCACGAGGCACAATCGACAGGAGCCGAAACTATTCAGATTGTCCGTGGCACAGAGCTTGGGCACGGGAATCCCCGCTTCCGTGGCGGCGCGCATAATGGATGTGTGCGTGCGCACTTCCACGTCCGTGCCATCAATGTTGACAGAGACCCTGCCCTCGCTGGTCGAGGCGGGCGTTCCATAGTCAAGATCGTCCAGTCTCATTTCAGCCCCAAAGCACTACGCACTGGAATCGGTGTCATACCGCCCATTTGGCACAGGCTTGCCTGCTCCATCACATCGCAAAGATCCGCGATGACTTCCAGTCGATCATGAGTGTACTCCCCTGTCATCAGGGTTTCTACGGCTTCCTTGCCGCGAACCGCACCAACTCGACAAGGGGTACATTTCCCGCAGGACTCGTGGGCACAAAAAGCAAAGGCGTAGTGCGCCTGCGCCACGAGGTCAACCTGATCATCAAAAACCACCAAGCCGCCATGTCCGACACCCGCCCCCAATTTGGCCAAATCCTCATAGGTGAGCGGCGTGTCAAGTTGAGATTCAAAGAGATAAGCGCCGAGCGGACCGCCCACTTGAACCGCGCCCAACGGTCGGCCACTCAGCGTGCCGCCGCCCCAGTCTTCAATCAGTTCGCGCAAGCTGATGCCAAACGGCAGCTCAAAGAGTCCGCCACGCGCGATATTGCCGGCAAGCTGGAAGGGCATGGTGCCGGTCGATGCGCCTTGCCCAAGTTCGGCATAGGCTTTGCCGCCCTTGTCGAGAATGGCTGGCACGGCACAGAGGGTGATCACATTGTGTACCAGCGTGGGGCAACCAAACAGGCCGGAAATGGCCGGTACGGGCGGCTTGGCGCGCACTTCGCCACGCTTGCCTTCAAGGCTCTCTAGTAGCGAAGTCTCCTCACCACAAATATAGGCGCCGGCACCTATGAAGAGCTCTATGTCGAACGTCTGCAAGATCCCAAGTGCCTTGGCTTTGGTGATCGCTTTCGCAAAAATCTCCGCCGCGACGGGATACTCGGAGCGCAGATAGACGATGCCCTTGCTCGCTCCAGTCGCATGACCCGAGAGTAGCATGCCTTCGATGAGGCGAAAGGGGTCGCCCTCCATGATGAGGCGGTCGGCGAACGTGCCCGAATCTCCTTCGTCGGCATTGACCACTATGTACTTTTGCCTTGCCTCGGTATCGAATACGGTCTGCCACTTGATGTGCGCCGGAAAGCCCGCGCCGCCGCGACCTCGAAGGCCGCTTGCCTTGACTTCCTCGATGACCTCGCGAGGCGCTCGTTCGAGCTGTCCAAGTAGCCATGCGGGGTCGTAATCCATGGGATCTGTGTGGCCGCACCGGTCGAAAATTAGCCGATGTTGGTGGCTGAGCGCTGATAACTCATCCAAGGGACCAAGCGCCACCGAGTCTAGTTCATCGAGATTCTGCACAGGTCCATAGCCCTTCCCGTCTATGACCAGCAAGGGTTCAAGCCACGACAGGCCGAAAGATCCGACGCGTGTGACTTGGTGCCCCCGACTCTCTAGCTCACGCGCAAACCCGTTGGCGCCAAGCGCGTTGGCGAGTGTTTCGTAGGGAACCAAGGCATGACTCACGTGACGAGATCCTCAAGACGAGTCTTTACTAGGATGCGGTCATTCACCATCGCGCTCGGCCCGGAAGCGCAGAGTCCGAGGCAATACACGGCCTCAAGGCTTCGGCTCCCGTCTTGGCTGGTTTCGCCGAGTTCGATGCCGAGGGTCTTGGCCACCTCCGTTGTGAGTTCGCGTGCACCGACCGATTGGCAGGCTTCTGCCTGACAGATGCGAATATGCTTTCGGCCCGTTGGTTCGGTGCGCAAGTCCGAATAGAAGGAGACTATGCCGCGAACATCCGCGATGCTCAGATTGAAGACTTCCGCAACCACATGGATGTGTTCCTCTTCAATATGCCCGTGGACTTGCAGGATTTTCCGCAGCGCGGTGATAGGGGCACCGACCTGCCCAACGCAGGACGCAACTATCTCCCGTACGGTCTCCCGAATTGATTCGGCAGCGTGCATCTTGAAACGTGGCTAGCAAGCGGCAGAGAATCATAGCAAATCACGCATCGGGGGAAGTAGCACTCAAAGGAAGAATCGGCCAAGGAATCAATGAACTCTCGCGGCGAAACTATGGCGGTCGCCAAATGACGAATTGGACAGAAGCTATGTTCGACTTCCACATAGCTCCGCAGGGCTACCGGAAGACCTTCATGGTAGAGCGAGATTTACGTCGGGGTCGAGGCGAGAGTTTGCTGTGCTACTTATTGTGGACTCAAACCCACATGATCCCTAAGGATGTCGAATGCTGGGAGCTCAACGGCGACGAACTGGGCGGCCCATTCTGCCGCCCAAAGGCTTGAACCCGGAAGCCATCGACGCAATACAGAATGAGTTGCTGAACCTCTGCAACGCCGCCGCGATCCAGCCCCCGTATCATCCGCTTGCGTCAGTTGAGGAGATGGACGACGGGACGCGACCCTTGTGCTGTACGCGCCCGGTGGCGAGACTCGGCTGTGCCGAACAAGGGTCGGTCTTTCGTCGAGGAGAAGGAGTTTCGCGGGCCGCTAATTGTATTCCTTCATCGCTTGAATTAATGGCGAGGCCCGACAGATTCCGGTGTCCGTTGGCTTCGCGACCATCGACGCACGAGCATCAGTCCGGATGGGCAGTCGTATCAAGGTCCTTCCACGACTCGCGGCCGAACCCGCGCGAAAATCGACTTATTCAGGACCGACTAGGCGGTGGGCTTTTTCCAATGGGCGCTCCGCCGCCGCGATCCATCGTAAAGGTTAAGTCGAGATCTCTACTCTGTAGTCTTCAGAAACGTCAGGCGACCCTCGTATTCCTGTAGTCCCTGGACCATAGAATCCCCTGGGGCACACTCCCCGGGTAGATCAATGATTCGACGCGATGGTGCGCTGTCAATCTCAATGCCTTCCAAATCGAACAGATCGTAACCACGCGAGGTCGGACTAGCGGGTGAGCCAAACTCCCTGAACACCACCAGTTTGCTTCCCATCAGCCTATTTCCGCTTTTTGATCCAACGGCCTCCGGCCCTGTGTCCGGCCCCAATAGATTTCGCAAACGCCCCAATTGAGCATCCTTATCTGTTGTGGGCAGCAGGAACGCCGTTTCTCCATTTGCCCTATCAATCAATCGCGGGTCCAAGCCCCTCGTGAGCATGAACGATCCATCCCTTGAGAACTCCCAATTCTGATCCAACGCACTTGGACGAGACATTTGGCGCCTCCATACTTCTGTTGTACGGGCACCTTTCGGCGTCCATTCAAAATCTCGCCCAAACAATCCTCTTTGGTCTTGCTGCATCTTCTATTCATCAACCATTGGCGAGGATTGTTGCGGCTCCCCGATGGAGGGGTCGCCAGAAGGTAAAATGTTAGCCCCCGGCAGCCCGTCATCTGTGCTCCTGTATCGCTGCAGGTCGAAGTCCAAGAACAACATTGCGAGAGTCAGAGCCGTCAAAGTTACGGCAACGGATGCAAATAGCAGTCTTGTCCGCGAGATTCGACGCATTGTGCCTAGCACCCAAGCACTACTTGAGGGTCCACATAAGTTCCGTCGTTGTGGTCGTAGTGCAAGTGTGGCCCCGAACTCCTGCCGGTATTATTCGACTGTGCGATAACCTGTCCGCTGCTTACATTGCTGCCTTCTTCCACCGAGACTCCTTGGTGCTTCAAGTGAAGAAACCGTCCGATATCCCCATTGGTGTACCTCACTTGAACATGATTTCCCATGGATGTTGAATGGTCGTTGTCGGGAAAGCTCTCCTCAACGGCCAACACGACTCCATCCATTGGGGTCATAACGGAAGTCCCTGTGGGCACTGAGATATCTATTCCTTTGTCGGTACTGTTCCCCCGCTGCTCGCCGAAAGTGCTGGATACGCGGGCGTTTGGGAGCGACGTAAGGTCGCGCCAGCACATGGTAGGTTGTGCCGGTTCAGGCTGGGGTGCGGATGTCCCGCCGCCAATACTCGATTGGCCGGGCACAAGGGGCCCTCTTTGGGTCGGCAGGCTTCCCCCGGGCAAGCAGGCCGTAGCCCAGACTGAACACTCGATTCGATTTCCGGTCACCCGTGTGCAGTGCGCAGGGTCGGCCTCATACGAACCTATGTTTCGTCCGACTCTTCGCCAACTTGAGTTTGCGGTGGCACTTGCCAGGCACCGACATTTCGGGAAAACCGCCGAAGTCATGCATGTGAGTCAGCCGGGCTTGAGCGGTCAGATCAAAGAACTTGAGGAACGATTGGGAGTATTGCTGTTTGAACGGGACCGTCGTCAGGTCCGCGTGACTACCGCTGGAGAGGAAGTTGTCGCTAGGGCGCAAGAAATCTTGCGCCAAGTCGATGAACTAAGTCTCGCCGCATCTCTCTTTGCTGGCAGGGTGCATGGACGCATGCGATTGGTGGCCATTCCAACCATGGGGCCTTATTTGATGCCGGCGTTGACGCGGGCTATGAAATCCCGCTGGCCGTTTGTCGACCTTGTGTTGCATGAACAACGCACGGCAGAACTGCTCGAAGATGTGCGACAGGGGGAAATGGACAGGGGACTGATCGCCCTTCCTACGATACTGGAGAGCTACACGTGGATGTGCTGGGCGAGGAGTCTTTCGTGCTGGCGACATCCGAAGGCCACAAGCTCTCGGGCACCACACCAGCACCCTTGTCAGTCCTTCAGGACGCACCAGTGCTATTGCTCGAAGAAGGGCACTGCCTGCGCGACCATGCCTTGGCAGTTTGTCGTGCTCATAGAAGTCTCGCACAGCGTGAAATTCACACAGCCAGCCTTTCAACATTGGCGCAAATGGTCGCTTCGGGCACCGGCATCACCTTGCTGCCGGCATCGGCAGTTCCGGTAGAGGCGCGACCCGGGAGCGGCTTGGTTACACGCCAATTGGACTCGGACAGTGCTGGGCGTGGTGTGGCGCTCGTGTGGCGAAAGACCGACCCAAGACACATTCACTATTCGGAATTCGCACACATGTTGCGGGAAGAAAGGATACTTCCTATGGTCGTACTCAAGAAATTCGGGGTCGCAGAAGCGCTGCTTAGCGATTACGAATTCGTGCATATGCGCATACTCCCAATCCATGACCGCTTGAATGACGTGATGCAATGAATCGAGCGAGGCTGAAACTGGCATATCCACGCGCTGACGCACTTGCGGGTCGGCGCCCTTGAGGTCTATGCGAACGCGGACAACGTATTGCGTCAATCCTTATGGCTTCTCTTCTTTGGTCGGGTGCTGTATTGCCGTTTTCTGGCACACCGCTTGGAAGCACAACTGTACGGCAATTCCACGTACACATCAGCGCCGACTCACAAAGTTTTCGCGTTGTAAATCGCTTCCCCAATCTGGCTCCATTGTTTGGGAGGATTCCAGTATTAGAGGACACGCGCCCTGCACACGGTTGCATATTCAAAATCGAATTGCAGGTATATTCAAAGATGAATATACTAAACCAAAGACTTGGAGAACACTCAAGTGCCCTTGTACATCCGAGACAATGGTGTCGATGAGCTTGCTGTGGAGGTCATGAAAGCCATCGGTGCCCGATCCAAGACTGATGCCGTGCGCGAGGCATTGCTCGCCAAGCTCGAATCTGTCAAAGCGCGAACACCACTGCTTGAGCGAATACTGCCCATTCTTGAAGGTGTAGAGCGACTGGGGTGTGAAGACCCCAATTTCGATATGAAACGCTATACAGATAAACTATGGGGCGATGGATAGTGCAACCTTGACCATTGCGCTTCTAGGTTGAATGCGAGTGTTCTTGGACGCGTCCGCAATTGTTGCTATCTTGAGCCAGGACGCAGGATATCAATCGCTGGTGCACCGACTAGAGGATTTTGAAGGGCAAGTTTATACGTCGCCATTGGCTCGATTTGAGGCAGTGACCGCACTCGCCCGTAAGCGATCTGGGTCATCCTCGCGACCATCTCCTGAGTTGATTGCAGGCGCTCAGTCTCTGGTCGATGCGTTCTTGGCCGAACTAGAGGCCGAAGACCTGAGTATCACTCCACGCATTGGTGAGCTGGCCATTCTTGCCTGTCAGTCCTACGGCAAGGCAGTGGGGCATCCTGCCGACCTCAATTTTGGGGACTGTTTCGCTTACGCTTGCGCGAAAGCGCACGGGCTGCTACTGGTCTACACCGGAAATGACTTTGCGAAGACTGATCTTGCATGATCGGCTGCCACCTGTCCGCATAATTCCTCAACAACAAAGTAGCGCCGGAGCATTGGTAGGTGCCACGCGAGCAGGGCCTCCAACGTCCAGAAGGCCACAACTACTCATACAGATGACAAGCCACAAGCCTTGATTCGTCCACAGGCCGAAGCAGTGGACGCTGCTGATGACACACGTCCATAACCTTAGGGCATCTTCCAGCGAAGGGACAGGCATTTCCAAGCCCCGTGGGTGAAGGAATCTCGCCCTTGATGGTGGTGTGGGTTCTGCGGCGCTCGCTTGCCGGATCGGGCTCCGGGTTCGAACTGATCAGCAACTCGGTATAGGGGTGCTTGGGATCGAAGAAAACATCATCGGCATCGCCAAGCTCAACCAATGTACCGAGATACATGACACCCATGCGGTCGGAGACATATCGCACCATGGAAAGGTCATGCGCGATGAACAGTAGCGTGAGACCAAGAGAAGCCTTGAGGTCGCCGAGCAAGTTGACCACCTGTGCCTGCACCGATACGTCAAGCGCGGAAATAGGTTCATCGCAGACCACGAACTCCGGCTCAAGAACAAGCGCTCTGGCAATGCCGATTCGCTGCCGCTGCCCGCCGGAGAATTCGTGCGGATACCTCGACATGTGGTCGGGGTGCAATCCGACTCGACGCAGCCAGTCCGCGGTCTTGTCTTTCAGTTCGCGGCGCGTGGCCTTGGAATGCAGGCGCGGGCCTTCGCTGATGATTTCACCCACTGTCATGCGCGGATTGAGCGATGAATAGGGATCCTGAAAGATCATCTGCGAACTTGTGGCGAAACGAGCGAAGTCCTGCGATTTGAAGTGCGCGGGTAAGCGCTCTTCTCGAAACCACACGTCGCCCTCTGTTCGATTAAGCAATCCGATGAGCGTCTTGCCGAACGTTGTCTTTCCAGACCCGCTTTCGCCAACGAGACCAAGAATTTCCTGCGGGGCGATGTCGAGAGATACTTGGTGCACCGCGCGCAGCGTCACACCGCCCGGCAGCGAAAAGTGACGGCTGACGGCTTCGGCACGAATGAGGGGGTGGGTTGCATCCATCAAAGTGCTTCGCGAATCTCAATTGGTGCCCGCTCGTCATGTAACCAACAGGCGCATTTGTGCCGAGCGTCGTTCATCGACATCATGGGCGGATGATGGCCTTCGCAGACGCGCAGGGCATGTGGGCAGCGATCGAAGTATCCGCAGCCCCTAGGCGGGTCGAAGAGGTCCGGAGGACTGCCCGCTATGGGATCAAGTCGTTGCGCGCGCCGGTCTTGATTGCGCGGCATGGCCGACTTCAATCCTTGGGTGTAGGGATGGCCGCTACGATAGAAGATATCATCGACGCTGCCCGTCTCCACCACCTCGCCCGCATACATGACAACCACCTCATCGGCCATGTGGGCGACGACGCCGAGATCATGGGTGATCAATATCAGGGACATGTCCCCCTCACGCTGCAGGTCGCGCATGAGATTGAGTATCTGCGCCTGAATGGTGACATCAAGCGCGGTCGTCGGCTCGTCGGCGATGAGAATGCGCGGTTCGCACGCAAGCGCGCAGGCGATCATCACCCGTTGCAGCATGCCACCTGAAAACTCGAAGGGATACTGCCGGGAACGCTTCTCGGGCTCGGCGACCTGGCTGAGCTCAAGCAGTTCCACCGCGCGGCGGCTTGCTTCCCTCCGGCTCATGCCTCGGTGCAGGCGCAGGGGCTCGGCAATCTGATCGCCTATGCGCATGGTGGGATTGAGCGAGGTCATGGGATCCTGAAAGATCATGCCAATCATCTGTCCACGAATTTGATAGCCGCCCAACATCTCGCGTCCTAAAATCTCCTGCCCATCAAGGCGTGCCGAGCCGCTGGTAATCCGTCCCGGAGGCATTGGAATGAGCCCCATCAGGGTTTGAACGCAGACACTCTTGCCGCAGCCCGATTCGCCCACCACCGCCAATGTCTTGCCCTTGGAAAGGGAGAAATTCACGCCCCGTACCGCTTTCACTGTGCCGCCGTGCGTGTCAAACTCGACCGCGAGATTCTCCACCTCAAGCAATGGCCCACTCATTCGGTCGACCTCATGCGCGCATCGAGCGCATCGCGCAGCCCATCCCCCAAGAGGTTGAAGGCGAGCACGGTGATGCTGATGAAGACTGCTGGAAAGATGAGCTCGTGCGGGCTGTTCAGCATCGTCTTGATGCCTTCGTTCGACATGCTGCCCCAGGATGGCGTGGGCGGCGCCACCCCCATTCCGATGAAGGAAAGAAAGGCTTCGGTAAAGATCGCCGACGGGATTGCAAAGGTGAGCGTGACCAAGATAACGCCAAGCGTATTCGGGATCATATGGCGCGCGATGAGATATCCCGTTGGACTGCCCATGAGCCTTGCCGCGCTGACGTAGCCCTCTTCGCGAATCTGCAGGATCTGTCCGCGTACCAGTCGCGCGGTGGCGGGCCATCCGAGAATCACGAGCGCGATCAGCATTGGAAAGATCCCGCTCTCTCCGGGCCCTATGCCAAACAGCACCTTGAAGAGAATCATGAACAGCAGGAAGGGCAGTGCCACCACGAAATCGGCAAACCGCATCAATACTTGATCGGTCGCCCCTCCCACGAACCCCGCCATACTGCCGTAGGCGACACCGAGGAGGACATAGAGAAAGGGTGCCACTATGCCGATGAACAAGGACACGCGAGCGCCATGCATGAGCCTCGCCAGCATGTCGCGACCGAGATAGTCGGTACCGAGCGGGTGGAGCTTGAGGCGCACCTCATCGCCCGTCTTGATATCGGTTTCAGGCGGGACGAGGTCTCTCGCCACCGCGTCTTCGCGAGTGATCACGCGCTTCAATGTGACTTCGATGGTTTGGCGCGATTGCACCAACAGGCGATTGTCAGTGTCCACCGGCACAACACTATAAAAGTAGCTGATGGGTTCAAGCGCCAGCCGATCTTCAAATCTCAGCCCGTCCTGAGGTAGCACTTCTCCAAGCGGTATACCGAGGGCTGTGTCGGTGGGCGGGTATAGGTCGCGGAAGACTTCGTAGGCAAGTGCGCTCGGCACGGAATCCCACACAAGGCGAACGGACTGCGTGGTCGCTTGGGCAGCCAGTCTTAGGCCGGTTCCAGCGATTTTCTCAGAGGCGGGCCAGGCGCTGTAGGGTTCTACGATGAAGGCCCGCCTGTCCGCGCCAGGCGTGATACTCACTTGATCGAGATCCTGGGCGGCCGGATCGATCTTCCAAATGAACGGCCCCGCAAGCGTGAACAGTATGAGTGCGATAACAATATACAGAGAGATGATCGCGCGTGGATTGAGCTTGAGGCGGCGCCAGGCATCCTGCCAATAGGAAAGCGACGGCCGCACCAAGCCAGCCTTCGCTTCTTCTCGGGTTGCCGGGCGAAAGTCCAAAGGTGAAATGGCTTGGCTCATCGCACGCGAACCCTCGGGTCGATCATGCCGTAGACAAGATCAACGGCGATGACCATGAACACGAGAAATCCGCCGTAGAACACGGTGGTGCCCATGATCACCGTGTAATCGAGCTGCTGCACCGACTGCACGAAATAGCGTCCGAGCCCCGGAATCGCAAACACCAACTCCACGACGAAGCCACCGGTGGTGATGGTGGCGATCGCCGGGCCAAGCACGGTGACCACTGGCAGGATGGCGTTTCTCAGTTGATGGCGAATGAAGACTTGTGTCGCGGAAAGTCCTTTGGATTTGGCGGTGCGCACATAATCCGCATTGGTGACCTCCAGCATTGAAGAGCGCATGAGGCGCGTGAGGAAGGCCATGGTGCCAAGCCCGAGTACCAGCGACGGAATCAAGAGATGCTGCACACTTCCCCAACCCGCCACAGGCAGAAGCGATCTGCCCAGCCAGTCATTGATGGTGACCAGTGTTAACTGGCCAAGGGCCGCGAACACGAAGCTTGGAACAGAGACCCCGAGCACCACCAGGAACATGATGACGATGTCCGGCGTTCGATTGCGAAACAGGGCAGTCAGCGCTCCCCATAGAATGCCGCCGAGAGCGGCGAACAAGACCGCCAGGATCCCTAAGGTGGCGGATACGGGAAAGTGTTCGCGGATGATGTCGTTGACTTCGCGGTTCTGCTGGGTAAAGGAGATGCCCAGATCCCCCTTGAGGATGTTCGTCAGATAAATGCGGTACTGTTCAACCAGCGGCTTGTCGAGCCCGTAAAAGGCTTCGAGGTTCTTGCGGATCTCTTCGCTGGTGGCGCGGGTATCCAAGAGCGGGTCGCCGGGCACCGAATGCATGACGAAGAAGGTGGCGCTGGCGATAAACCAGACGGTGATCAGGCCTTGAATGATTCGCTTGAAGGTGTAGTTCAGCATGTCGAGAATCCCTAGTCTTCGCGAATGCGTGCTCTGGAGTAGTCTGGATCCGCACCGATGGTGCGACGAATCAACCCTTCGAGTCTCGGGTGGGCCACGTATACGCGACCGCGCTCATAGTTTGGAATGATTGCCGCCTGATCGAGCAGTACGCGCTGAATCTCGCCGAAAGCCTGCATGCGTACTTTACTGTCGAGCGAACCTTGCGCGAGTCGCACTTGGCTATCGAGCTCTTCGCTGCGGAATTGTCCGCGGTTGTTCTTGTTCCATGAGGCAAAAAGATCTCCGTAGGTGAGCGGGTCGTCAAAATCGGGTGCCCAGCCGGCGGCCACCAGGTCGAACTGGCCAAGCGTCGCCTTCTCTAGGCGTTGCTTGAATATCTGAGCGTCTATGCGGACCTCCAAGCCGAGGTGCCGCTTGAATGTGTTTTGGAAGTACTCGGCCTGCTTGAGCGAAGTCGGCGTGTCGCCGACAAGGAGTACCAGCGGCGGAAACTCATCGAGTCCCAGCTCACGCCTCGCCAATTCCAAGTGCTCACGGGCGAGTTCGGCATTCGCTGGATGCGGCGGTACCGGATATTCACGACGCAGGAAGTCATGTTCCCCCTTGAGCCAGGCGGGAAACAGGCTGGCGCCGGGCAGATAGCCGGGGAGTTTAATGACGCGGTACACGAGTTCCGCCGGGTCGCAGGCGTAATAGAGCGCCTTGCGAAGATGGAGATTGCCGGTAAGGCGGCCTGGGCGGTGATTGAACGCCAGGTAGAAGACTGTGCCCTCGGCGAAGCGTCGAATCGGCCAGCGATTTTTGATCGCGTTCTCAAGCGTGTCGGGCGAGAGCTGCACCATGGCGACCTTGTTATCCTTGAAGAGATTCAAATGCGTGTTGGAGTCGGCGGTGACAAATGGGATGTTGATCTTGTTGAGCCAAATGCTGTCTCGATTCCAGTAAAGCTGATTCTTCTCGAGTCGGATTTCAGCTCCGTGCACCCACTTGCTCATCACGAAGGCGCCATTGAAGAGCAGATCCTCCACATCCGCCGCGTAGCGTCCGCCGCGACTCTCATAGAAATCTTCTCGTACGGGGTAGTAGGTGGTGAAGGCAACCAGTCGATCAAAAAAGGCCAGAGGGCGTTCGAATTCAACTCTTAAGGTCAGGTCGTCTACTGCGAACACGCCAAGCGCCTGCGAAGGCATCTCGCCGAGGTTGATGGCCTGGGCATTCTTGATCGGATACATGATGAAGGCGTAGGCTGAAGCCGTTTCAGGCTCAAGCGATTTCCGCCATGAAAAGACGAAATCATGGGCGGTCACCGGCTCCCCATCGCTCCAGCGAGCCGATTCTCGGAGATGAAAGACGGCTCCCTCGGAAGTCACTTCCCACGTCTCGGCGACGCCCGGTTGCAGGTCGCCCTGCCCGTCGTAGCGCAACAGTCCTTCCATAAGATGCCCGAGTAGCATGCCGCTCACTGCATCCGTAGCCCGCGTGCTGTCCATTTGTGGAGGCTCTTGTTCGATGACGATGCTGATGCTGCGCTGCTCGTAGTCCACCGCCGCGCTTGAGGCATCTTCGACAAACGTGAGGTCGGCGAAGTAGGCGAGGGCTAGCATGAAGGCGAGCAGGCCGCCTATGGCCCCTAGCGCCAGCATCGAAAGCGCGCCCATGGATTGCCAGAAGGTCTTGTCAGCCATCAGCGTGCGAGCTTTACCAAGTCGGTCATAAGACGTTCTAAGTGTTCCAGACAGTTGCACACGCGCGCTTGGTGGCAGTAGGGGAGATAGGAACGCATTTCCGCATCGCCCATAAACCAACTACCGCGCGGTTCTGGATTCAACCAGATGATCCTTCCGGCACGTTCATAAAGGGTTTGAAGCAGTCCTTGCCGAGGGTCGCCATAGTTGTTACGCCCGTCCCCCAAAATAATAATCGTGGAGCGGTGGTCGATTTCATCAAGACACAGTTCATGAAGATCAGAAAACGCCTGCCCGTAATCCGTGGAGCCGCCGGAATACTCTTTCATTGTGCGCTCTACCGCGAACTCGAGATCATGCGATTTGAACCATCCGGTCACTTCGCCAAGCTGTGACGAGAACGCGAAGGCGCGCACCCTCGGCACCACAGCTTCCAAGCTGTAGAGGAACAGCAGCATGAAGCGCGAATAGTTGGCGACAGAGCCGCTCACATCGCATATGGCAAAGATCTTCGGACGATTGATTTTCTTCGATTTCCATCGCAGGTCAAAGAGCGTGCCGTCATAGCTCATGTTGCTGCGTAAGGTTCTTGGCACATGCAGATGTCCGCGGCGAAACACTTTGCGCTTGCGCGTCGCGAGCGTTTCGAGCCGCTTGGCCATACGCATCACAATCGCCTTCAAGTGGCGAAAATTGCGCCTGTCCACGTTTGATAGCTTCACCCGCCGCAAGAGGTCTTCACGCAATCGTCTGCCGTCGTGGTCGGCATGCAGGAGGAATGCTCGTTCGACGTAATCACGCACTTGTGTTTGTAGCCGTTCGCGGGCGCCGCGAAGCATTTGGCTTAGTTCGACATCGACAAGTTCATCGCTGGCTCTTAGGTTTGATATTTCGGCATTCAGATCATCGAGCCCCATGCGCTCTAGGATTCTTCGCGCAAACAGACCCTTTTGCGTGAACAGCATGATGGATTCCACATCCACGTCTCGCCCCGCCTGGGTCATGGCGAGGGAAAGCGCGGCCGAATCGCCTGCTTGCAACAATTGTCCAAGCGCGGACTCAGCGCCTGATTCTTGATGGGCGGGTTCTTCATCAGAATCCTCGCTCGATTCGTCCCAGGTTGCGGATAAAGCGGCATGGTCGAAGAACCGGTCGAAGCACTGCGAGAATCGTTCTTTCTCGTCTCTTGTCTTGGGGAGTGTGAGCGAAAGCGTGTGCTTCAGTGTTGCTCGTTCTGTATAGCCCACAAGGTTGGTGGCGGCGAAGGCGTCCAGGGTTTCCGCGGGCGAAACACGAACCTCCGAGTTGCGTAGCGCGTCAATGAAGGAGATGAGAGTTCTGTCCATGTTGGCCCCGTTCGAACACACCAGTCAATGTGTCGAGTGAGTACTGTGAAGCGAGAGGCTTTGCCGATTGCGCGGAGGCATACTGCGGGCGAATACTCGCTTGCAATGAACCGCAATATCATCATTTGGAGACAAGCGTTCTGCTAGTTGGTCGAACAGGTCGTGTAAGGCATCATCCTCTCCCGTTGCCAAAGCATAGAACGAAGCACCGTCGACTTCGAAAAGGTTTCCTCCAAGGTCATTGCAATAACGGGTTGGAGTTCTGGGAATGACTTGAACCAGAAATGCGCGCCAGTCTCCTCGTTTTTGGCGCACGGCCGTCCGCAGCTCCTGCTCTACCTCCCGCCGGTTCGCGGCGTTCATGGTGTTGTGCTTATTCTTGACCTCCGCAATGGCCCGCTCACTGGTGCACTCCAGATCATAGCCAGAATCATGATTTCGCCACCCCTGCACCGAACCGAGAACATTCTGATGAAACTCCCCGAGCGCGTTGCTCAGTCCCCGAAGGGTTGATTCAATCTTTTGAACGTTTTCTAGCTCGCGGTGTTCTTGAATGCTAAACGTCGAAGCTACGACAAGGGAAGAAAATGGGTCTACTACATTTCTTGTTCTTCGCGCCTGGGCCGTGGCCGCAGCCTCGGATACTCTGCGTACCAAGCGCGCGACATGTTGATCGAGATTCTCAGGGGAGATCCAACAGATCATGAGCCACGTCCATCGGCGAATCTTCATTCAGCTCAATGCCAATCGGTATTCGCCGCAATCGTTTTGCGACCCTATAGGTTGTGCCTGACCCAAGGAAGGGATCTAGGACAACATCTCCTGGGTCGGTAAACAGCTGGATGAAAAACTCGGGCAACCACTCGGGAAACGCCGCGCTGTGCTTTGTATTGTGTGCAATTGGCGAGCGATGCAGCACATTGGTGGGGTAGACAAGTTCCTTACCCTCCCAGGCGGCGATGCGACGGCCGATTTTCGAGCGCGTGGCCGATTCCTGCCGCGACAGGTCGTTCTCACTCATGTTGACAAGACGCTTTTTCGTCCACTCACCGACCGGCACCTTGACAGCATCTTGGTTCATTTTGACCTCAGGGGTCTTGGAAAAGTGCAGAAGGCGTTCCCAAGCATCTCGAAATCGGTATTTCCACTTGCCTGGAGCGGCGGTGGTCTTATGCCAGATGTACTCCTCGACCCATCGGAATCCGACATCGCGTTTGAGCGCGAGGATCAGATCAAGCACGTACGTATGGCGCTCACCGTCAACGGCCTTTTCCTTGATGTTGAGTACAAAAGACCCTGTCGGTCGGAGAATGCGAAACATCTCGGCCGCTCGATCACAAAACCAATCAACGTATTCATGCGCAGGCACCCCGCCGTAAGTGTGTTTTCTCGCATCGGCGTAGGGAGGTGAGGTGACAATGAGGTCGACCGAATCGCTTGGAAACTCGGCCATTACGTCGAGGCAATCGCCGAGGTGGACCTTTCCTTGCCAGTCTGCCCTCATTGGGTCAGTTTAAGCCATTGCTGGCCACACTGCATTGCTTCGCTATATTCCGGCGCGGGAGGATCTGAACCCACTGTCGGTGTTCGAAGATCCAAAGCACTCTCAGCGGGCTGCCGTAGAAACATGCCCACGCGGTGCGGTCATGGTTGTGGACAGCCGACAGGATCCTCGTGCGGCCTGGGCAGGCTCAATCCTCATCACGCGATTGATGGTCCGTGGCGGCGCTGGATTCGTCACCAACGGCTTCTATCCCGCCACCGACATCCAAGTGCTGGCGGACTTTGCCGCCTGGCGCACCAAGAACAATCGCTAGCGATGTCGGTGGAAACCAGCAAATCACCGCTGGTCATCGGCAAATGCGTGACGCGGCGCAGGGTTTAACAACGCTATTACCAATTCGGGTATAGTGTAGGGCCAATCTGATTCTGATAGAGCGTGATCACATGGCTGATAAGCGGCTGTATCGAGGCATCGTTGATCAGATTCTCACTTCGATCGATACCGGTGAATTCCCTGCTGGTGGACGGTTGCCACCCGAACGGGAACTTGCGGAACGCTACTGCGTCAGCAGACCGACAATCCGGGAGGCCGTTATCGCGTTGGATGCGCTCGAGCGTGTCGAGGTGAAGATAGGCTCAGGTGTTTACGTCTTGGAATCATCTCGCGGATGGAACGGCATAGATCTGTCAACAAGCCCCTTCGAACTGACGGAAGCCAGGGCGATGATCGAGGGTGAAGCCGCTGCGCTCGCCGCGGTGATGATCACTAGTGAGCAACTTGGCGAGCTCGAGTTGGCCCTTCACGAGATGGCGCACGAGAGCACCTCTGTTTACGAGAACGCCGACAAGAAGTTCCACAGAATCATATCCCAGGCATCCGGCAACAAGATGATGGAGGCGGTGGTCGATGGCCTTTGGCATGTCAGGGATGGCTCACCCACAGTGCACCGTGCCTATCAATCGATTTGCGACACTGACGGCAACGCCCGAGTTGCTGAGCACATGGAGATATTCGAAGCACTCAAGATTCGGGACGTGGCCGCTGCCCGTCACGCCATGCATCAGCACTTCTCGCGCATTATCAATAAGCTCATTGCGGCGGAGGAGAAAGAACAAGTTGAGGCCATCCAACGAAAGATGACTGAAAGCCGAGAACGGTTCTCCCTCAATCACCTGATCTCAGCCCAATAGCTTTGCGCACCCTCCATTTGACTAGGAAAAAAGCCCCGGCCAAATGTCGGGGCTCAGAAGTGAACTGATACGCCGTCAGAGATGGCTGTCATTCGACGCTCTGCCGCACTCGCTCACTAGAAACGGTAGCTGGCGCCGAAGACAATTCTTCTGTCAGGGAACCCTACGAAACACAAGGGTCCATCTTCGCTAACACAATGTTGAGAAATACTTTCCTTGGTCAGGTTCACAGCTTCAACACCAACATTCAGCTTATCGTTCACAGCATAGTTGATGCTGGCATTTAGCTGGCCCCTGTCCAGTGTGTTCACAGGGAAACTAAATGTGCTGCTACCGCTCGTGTTAGCACCTCCAGCGTAGTCCTGTGTACGGAACCCTTCACGCCATGTGTAACGCATTCTTGCGGACAGTCCATATTTCTCGTAGTAGAGAGTGAAGTTGTAGGCGTTTTCTGAGAAATCAAGCAATCCCCGATCTTGGCTGACGTCGCCAAGAACGGCAAATCCCCGACCTGACGTGGTATCAATGACCGACCCACCTTCAAAGTCCTGGATGGTGTAATTGGCTAGTACGCCGAAGCCCGATGCCCAGCCGAACGAGCCGAGCCTATCCTCTAGGCTTGAGAGGTCGTATTGGAAGGCCATCTCTATCCCTGACTGTGTAGTGGTTGCCGGGTCATTTCCCGGTCGCGTGAAGTCAACGCATAGACCCGGCCGATTTGGGTCGCCCAGAACATTAGGTATCACTTCCGGGTTGAAGACGCCGCCGCCCGGGCAGGATGGGTCTGTCTCGCGGGAGAAGCCGCTGACGCTGTTTGGGTCCGAAATAAGCAAGGCACCCTCGAAGTCCTGGCCAAATATGTCGGTGCGGTCCTTCGTGAAGTATCCGATGCTCACGACCGCTGAAGGGGCGAAGTACCATTCAACCGACACATCGATTGATTCAACTTCCTCTGGCCTTAAGCCGGGGTTGCCCAAGGAAACGGCAGCGTTTTCGCTGGTGTCAAATGTAAAGCCGGTATTAAGGTCGTCAAAGTCAGGTCGCCTGATGTCTGAGCCGTAGCCAATGCGAAAGAGCACCTCTTCAGTGACTTGCGCCACGATGTTCAATCGGGGCAGCAGAAAGTCATAGCTGCCCTTTGTTGACTGCAGTGACCGATTTCCATTGCTATCCCGGGGGCCAAACGCGATGGAATCAATCTCAGTGTCTATGTAGCGCATACCGACGTTGCCCCGGAACATGCCGTACTCAAAATCCACCTGCGCATAGAGAGCGCCGGTTTCTTCACTCACATCGAAGTATGCATTCTCATCTGACCTGACATTGAGGATATCTGGGCTAGCCGGGTCGTGTTCTATGACGGCGGCTTGCAGAATTGCCAATACGCCATCGGGGTCTGAAAAGGAGCGATCCGGATCTACGAGAAGAAAGTTCCTAATGTACAAGTCCCTGCCATCGGCTTTACCGTAGTTGCTAGGGCCCTCAACGAGAAGCTCTTCGAACAACAGGCCATTGGGACTGTCCACCATTCTGCTGAAGCCGCCGATATTGTCGCCAATGTCCTCAAATTCGCTTGAGGATTCGTTGTAACGGTAACCGAAATCGATTGCGGTTATGCCGTTCCAGTCAAGGTGGTAGGTGAAGTCCGCACGGACTGCGTCTTCTTTGTTGTCCGTGGTGTTGCGACCATACTGCACTTGGTCCAAAACCACGTTGGCCGGGTTCGTTAAATCCGCGACTGATGGTGCAAACGGCGAATCAAAGTTGATGCCGAATGACAATGAGCCGTTGGATAAGTCATAGATGAAGGGCACGCAGTTGTCATTGCTGGTCCCGTCGAGAGGACAATTCGGGTTGATGAAGTTGAGGGTGGTGTTTAACGTCGGGTTGGCCGTATCCGAACGAGTCGTCGCAATCTCAAAACTTGCGGACAGTCGTTCGCCCTGCCACTCGCCGCCTAGCGCATATACTTCACTGTCCGTGACCCGGGAACCCGTCTCACTGGTGAAGCGTAGGTTGGGGTCGTCATCGTCGTTGGCTAGATCCGGCTCAAGTGTGCCGCGAAGCGCCGCCGGGAATTTGCCTGGGCCCACGCCAAAGTCCACTGTTTCAAACTCTGTGGGCACGCTGATGTTTCTTAGCGAACTCACACCCGATGCTTGGAGCCTGTACTGGTCTCGACTTCTCTCTTGTTCGTTGATGATGGCGTCGAAGTGAAACTTGAGCCTGTCGTTGGGTTCCCACTCAAACGTGGTGGCAACATTGACGGTCTCATAGTCGTCGTTTTCCTGCTCCTGGAGCAGGAACTGAATGCCGAGAAACTCGGGCGGCATGGCGCCGGGCGGCGAGGCGACGTTGTCGCGGTCCGCACGTGGGCGGAATGACACGGCTTCCTGCTCAGTGTAGCTGCCGCTGACAACCAAGCCGAATTCACCGGCACCGGCGGACCAATTGTTACCGAAAGCGCCGGAGAACCTCGGCTGAATGTCTTCCACGCTTAGGTTGCTGTCCTCGCCTTGAACTCTGACCGAGGCCAGAATCTCGTTCAGGTCAAGCGGGCGTATCGTTTTCAGGTTGACCGTTCCACCGACGGAACCCTCAATGGTCTTGGCCTCAGGGGATTTGGTCACTTCAACCGATGAGATGATTGAGGCATTGACGTCTTCAAAATCGATGCCGCTGCGACCAGAGCCGGAGCCGACCGTGGATACGCCGTTGATTTCAACTCTGTTGGCGTTCGTGCCGCGGATTTGAACGCCTGTGCCGACACCGGCCGTGCGGGTGATTTGGATGCCTGTGATGCCCTCAAGAACTTCTGCGAGGTTCTGGTCAGGCAGCTTGCCTATGTTCTCAGCTTCGATCACTTCGATTAGGTTGGTTGATTGACGCTTCTGTGCAAGCGCGCTTTGCAGCGAGCCCCGGATTCCGACAACGACAATCTCTTCGAGCACGGGTACGGTTCTGGTTTCTTGGGCTTCCTGGGCGAATAGGGCTGGCGTGAGGCTTAGTGCTGATGCGCTGACGCAAATCGCTGCGATGCGTTCAAGTTTCATGGTTTATCCCCCTCGGTTGCATTCATGGGTAAGGAACGCTCTGTGCTTGCCATTGAGCGTTGCCGGAAATCCTAACCAATTCAATTTCTTTTGTCAATGCAACGTCTGGCTAGAAGGCCAAACATATATATTACCAATATGGATTTAATTGGTCATATAAATCTGTGATTGGCTAACAGGAACCGGTATGAGTCCAAGTAGGTCAAGGTCGACGGGCGTTCGCGACCGCAATGGTCCGTCTGCAATCCGGTCTCGTGGGCAAGTTCGCGGGCAAGCGCCTTGACGGCGACCACCACGTCAGGGGGGCGTCCTAGGGCGACCGGGCCGGGGCTCGATATTAAAAAATTTGCGTACTTAGCCGTCAGTGGGCAACGTGTTCCGTACGAGGGAAGGGACATCCACACTCACGCTTTCGATGTCTTCCTGGAACTTCAAGACAACGCTTAAGGTGTCTCGCACGAGATCGGTGTCGAGCCGGTCGGCATGAAGAAGCAGAAGGGTTCGGGCCCAATCTATGGTTTCGCTGATCGCCGGCACCTTCTTGAGATCCATATCGCGGAGCGCTTGTATGAAGGACACCAGCTGTTCGCGCAGCGCTGGTAGAACGTCGGGAACGCGAACCTCAATGATGCGGTTCTCGAGCGCTGCGTCGGGAAATGGAATGTAGAGATGCAGACAGCGTCGCTTGAGCGCATCCGAAATCTCTCGGGTGTTGTTGCTGGTCAAGAACACCATCGGCGGGACGGAGCGCGCCTTGACAGTCCCAATCTCAGGGATGGAGATCTGAAAGTCGGAAAGAAGCTCCAAGAGCAGGGACTCGAATTCCTGATCGGATTTGTCCACTTCGTCGATGAGCAGTACGCACCCATGATCTTCTCGTAGCGCCTTCAAGAGAGGCCGAGGCTCAAGAAACTCTTCGGAGAAGAAAATGTCCCCGAACTCATGTAGGCGACGCACCGAATCCGCGAGCCCCTTGGCGCCCTGCAGAACATCCTCGAGGGTTTCTTTGAGCACTTGCGTGTAGAGGAGCTGCTTGCCGTACTTCCATTCGTAAATCGCCTTGGCCTCGTCGAGTCCCTCGTAGCACTGCAGACGAATAAGTGGCAGATTGAACATGGTCGCCGTGGTCTTGGCGAGTTCGGTTTTTCCAACACCTGGCGGTCCTTCGACGAGCACAGGCTTGTTGAGGTGATAGGCAAGGTACACGGCCGTTCCCACCTGCTCGCCACAGACATAGCCCTCGGCGCGTAGCGAGTCCACGACCACTTCTATGGAGTGCACGAGTTCTTCGTGGGCGGGACTTGTCATCTCACGACCCCACAAGTCCGGGTACGCCGTTTTCTGTGCGGCCGGGCATGGAGTCTGCGCAAGAATGCGACTGGAAACTGAACACTTTGGCTATCCAAGAGGTCAAGTCAGCGATTTTTGACTGCGTCGCCGCATGAGCCCTTCCTGTGCGACCGATGCCGCGAGCATACCGCAGCGAGTAAAAATACTGCCGAGGCAAAACCCACGCGCTGCCGAGCCGCTCGGACTGCCTTGCGCATACAGGAGCCATTCGTCGGCGCGCGCTTCGCGGTGAAACCAGAGCGCATGATCGAGGCTTGCCATCTGCATGCTTGGGTCATGCCAACTGAGGCCGTGCGGACGCAGCGCCTCGGAAAGCAAGGTGCTATCAGACATATAGGCAATGAGGGCGCGATGAATGACGGGGTCGTCGGGAAAGGTCGGAAGTGCGCGCATCCACTTTTGAGGGGCGGCATCGCGGTCACTCAGCAGGTAGCCAAGACCCGACACGGGGCGCATCTCCACACTGCGTATGGGGTGATCGAACTGCTCCTCCGGCGGCGCTTCAAGCCTTTCAAGATCGAGTTCATCAATACTCTTCAAGCCTTCCGGCGGGGGCGCATCGGGAGCATGGGTTTGATGCTCGAGCCCGGC
>CAZNYE010000351.1:0-5889 GCA_964577185.1 uncultured Pseudomonadales bacterium
GACTAAAGCTCCTCCACCAATTCATCGAGCAGACGATCATGCGCTTTGCGATCAACGCTTGCGCCGAGCACTCGTTCGGCACCAAGCAGCGTCAAATCGGCGACTTTTCCGCGCAAATCCTCGCGCACACGATTTCTATCCTGTTCGATTTCAACCTGCGCTGACTGCTTGACGCGCTCGCTTTCTTCTTCGGCCTTCACGCGTGCTTCTTCAATCATCTGATTGCCACGCTGCCGAGCCCGCTCCAGAATATCCTTGGATTCGCTTCGCGCCGCGGCGATTTGCTTCTCGGCTTCATCACTCGCCTCGGCGAGACGGCGCTCGGATTGTTCCGCGGCTTCAAGTCCCTTGGCGATATTCTCTTGCCGCGTACGCATGGCCTCGATGATGAAGGGCCAGATGAAGCGCCAGCAGAACCATACAAAGATCGCGAAGGCAATCATTTGCAGGGCGAGGGTCAAATTGATGTTCATGCTCGCTTCCCCGCTTGATGGCAATTACTCAATCAAGCGACCGCGAATAGCGTGTAGAGGCCGATGCCCACCGCGATCATCGGCACCGCGTCCACAAGACCAAGCGCGATAAAGAGCTGTACGCGCAGCATGGGCAAGAGTTCGGGTTGTCGTGCGACACCCTCAAGGAACTTCCCGCCGAGCACGCCCGTACCTATGGCGGCCCCGACGGCTCCAAGGCCCATGAGCAGGCCGCCAGCGATAAACAGGATCGAGTTTGCGATTTCCATGAAATAAGGTCTCCTAGATATTGAAAATAATGTCTTGTCCGTGAATGTGCCTGAAGGCAACTAATGCGCACCTTCCTCTTCGCCATGGGTGTCATAGGCCTGCGCTATATAGACGGTGGTCAACACCGCGAAAATGAATGCCTGCAAGGTAATGATCAACACGTGAAACACCGCCCAACCCCACTGAAGCGCACCGGCGAGTGGCGCGGTCAGCCAGCTTGAATACATCAGAGCGATGAGAATGAAGATCATCTCCCCGGCATAGAGGTTTCCAAACAAGCGTAGTCCAAGCGACAGGGGCTTTGAAAGAAGAGTGACGCCTTCAAGCACGAGATTGACCGGCGCAAGGAATTTTGGAAAGGGTTGGAAGGCAAGTTCGGCAAAAAACCCACCGAAGCCCTTTTGCCGCACACTGAAGTAGAGCACCAGCATGAACACGGTGAGCGCCATACCCAGGGTGATATTGGGGTCGGTTGTCGGCACGACTTTCATATAGGGAATCCCGACCAGCACCGCCGTGTGCGGGATGAGGTCCACCGGCACCAAGTCCATGAGGTTCATCAGGAACACCCACACGAATATGGTCAACGCCAATGGCGCAATCATCGCGTTGCTATGCCGAAAGATGTCTCTTACCAGGTCGTCAATGAAATCTATGATGGATTCAACGCCGTTCTGAAGCCCGCCGGGAACTCCAGATGTGGCGCGTCGGGCGACCACGTAAAAGATGCTACAAAACACCACCCCAAGTAGCACACTCCATGCCATGGAATCAACATGGACCGCCATGAAGCCCATCTCCTGGGCCTGGTCGGCATTTTCGGCAAAGCCCCAAGTACCGTCCGGATGCCTGCCATAGGTCAGGTTGGTCAAATGGTGGCCGATATATTCCTTGGATGTGAGCTCCCCGCTCGCCATTGAGTTCTTACCCTTCCTGCTCGTCCTGTTCTGTCTCTCTTTCGATTCATGGCGCGGGCGACTTACATCGGTTGTCACTACTCGCCTTGTGCCGAGTGTCTGTGAAGCCCAAACTGCCCTCAGACCCGGTTGGCCCTAATCGAGTGATGAAGCGCAACCCCGAAGTGCACCATCACCAGCCCGACCAGGCTTGCAAAGAACCCCAATGGATTCAATGCCTCGTACCCAGCTATGACAATTCCCATCAACAGCAGCGTCGCCAGAAGGCGAACGCCAACCTGCCACAGGTGCGCCCTCGCCATGGCTTCAGCGCCTAGCGTGACAGAGGGTTTCTGTCGCTCGGTCGCCTGCTCCAAGGCATCCTGAGCGCTCTCCGGCACTGCCGCCTGTGTTGCCTCTTCGCGAGTGATCTGCCGAGCAAACCAAGCGCTCGGAACAAGCACCACGACTCCACCGAGCAGCACGGACAAGCCGAGCGCAAGGTCGATCACCAGCAGAACTAGAGATGCCACCACACATCCCCCCGCCTGGATTGTCAAGATCTTCCAAGGCAATTGCCAGAGTACGCGGCGGGAAGTGCGCGCATTATAGTTGCCATACCGCATAGGGTTCAATCGCTCCCTGATTCCAAGACATGTGGCATAGTGCGGAAATGTCCGCTTGCGCCGAAAGATGCGCGGTTGGCAACAGAGAAACCTGATGTGCTGTTTCACAACGACGTTCAAGATTGGTAAATGCAAGATCTTTGAGGGCAAGCTGCGCGGCGTCTGCCAAGCGCACCAGAAACAAACGGATCAACGGCGATGAGCAACCAAGATGCGGGCAAACCGGAATTCGCCGCACGTTATGCCGAGCAGGTGCTCGCTCATCGCTGGTGGATCATGGCAGCCACGCTATTCTTGGTTGCCGTTGCAGCAAGCGGAATCTCCCAACTGAGCTTCTCCGGCGACTACCGCATCTTCTTTGATGAAGACAACCCACAGCTGCTCGCACTCGAAGATTTAGAGAAAACTTACGGAAAGAACGAGAACATCGTCTTCTTAATCGTTCCAGACGAGGGTGATGCAACCTCCGAAAACGCGCTTCTTGCGGCGCTCCGGCTCACAGAAGCGGCTTGGCAGACACCCTATTCGCGTCGCGTCGATTCACTCACCAACTTCCAATACACCCGGGCCGTTGGCGACGACCTGATCGTGCGTGACCTCGTCGATCCATCGCAGATCGAGGATATGGAAGCGCGGTCACGCATCCGCAGGACCGCGCTCTCCGATCCTCGCCTTGCCGGGGGCATTCTGGCACGCAGCGGTGATGTCAGCGTCGTGAACGTCACCATCGAACTGCCCGAAGAGGACCAATTGGACGCCATCGCCGAGGTTGCCGCGTTCGCCAGATCGCTCGTCGCGGAGACGGAGCAGCGCTACTCCGGCATAGACCTTCGTGTCGTTGGCACGGTCATGATCAACCAAACCTTTTTGGAAGCATCGGTCAACAGCCAAATGATCTTTCTGCCTGCGAGCCTTGCCATCATGGCTCTCATTCTCGGTGTGCTCACCCGTGGCTGGCCCGGCGTTTCGGTGACCGGCGCGGTCATCGTGTTTTCTATTCTCGCGTCAATGGGCCTCGGAGGATGGGTTGGCCTGCCCTTTTCTCCGCCCATCGCCCCGGCGCCAACCATCGTGCTGATGATCGTGGTTGCGAACTGTGTGCACCTACTCGTCGCCCTACAGCAACGCATGCGACTTGGGGATTCCAAGCACGAGGCCATAGTCGAATCTGTCAGGGTAAACCTCAACCCGGTGTTTCTGGCGAGCCTCACAACGGCACTCGGCTTCTTGAGCATGAATTTTTCCGAAGTGCCCCCTTACAGACACCTCGGTAGTTTTGTCGCCTTCGGGATCACAGTCTCTTTCCTGCTCTCGGTCACCTTTCTCCCCGCCCTGCTCTCGCTCCTTCCAGTTCGGGCGACATCCGACCGACGCCTCGGCGGGCCCTTGCTGCGATCCCTAGCAGAGTTCGCCCTTCGTTACAGAAAATCGCTGATCTTCGCCTGGGCCGCCGTTGTGATTCTCATGATTCTGGCCATCCCGCGCAACGATCTCAACGATGTTCTCGTCCATTTCTTCGATGAAAGCACTGAGTTTCGTCGCGACACCGATTTCATGGACGAGCGCTTGAGTGGCAACACCGTACTTGAGTACTCACTGCAAGCCGCCGAAGCAGGCGGCGTGACCGACCCTGGATTCCTCGCCGATGTCTCGAATTTCGCCGATTGGTTCCGTGAACAGCCGTCCGTGCGAAACGTATCGGCGATCACCGATACGTTTCGACAGCTCAATAAGAGCATGCACGGGGATGATCCTGACGCCTACCGCATCCCAGAGAGTCAGGAACTGGCGGCTCAGTATCTTCTGTTGTACGAACTTTCGCTGCCGCTGGGACTTGATCTTAACAATCAGATCGACACTTCTAGATCGGCAACCCGGTTAACGGTATCGGCCAAAACGCTCTATTCGAAGGACCTGCTTGACCTCAATGCGCGCGCACGCCTCTGGCTTGAAGCAAATGCACCGCATATAGTCGGATTCAATAGTACCGGGCCTTCCGCGCTCTTCGCGTATATCGGCCAGCGCAACATACGCGCCGTGCTGATCGGGACACTGCTGGTGCTTGTCGCGATTTCCGCCATTCTCCTGCTTGCCTTGCGGTCACTGCGCCTTGGTCTCGTGAGCATCGTTCCCAACCTACTTCCCGCCATCATGGGTTTCGGCATCTGGGGACTCATGGTCGGACAGGTTGGGCTTGCGCTGTCTGTTGTGGCGGCCATGACCATCGGCATCGTGGTCGACGACACTGTGCACTTCCTCGCCAAATACCGCCGCGCGCGTAGCGAGTTGGGACAAGACCCTGAGAACGCCGTGCGCTACGCCTTCGACACCGCTGGTCGCGCGCTGTTCACGACAACGCTGGTATTGGTGGCCGGATTCTTGATCTTCGTGTTTTCTCCGTTCATTCCCACGGCAGAAGTGGGAGTTTTGACCGCAATGATCATTGGCTTCGCGCTTCTTGCCGACCTGTCTCTTCTGCCATCACTACTGACGGTGGTAGACCGGCCCTCGACAAAAGCGCCGGTGCAATCCGCCTAGAGATGCACGGGCGCGGCAAGTCGAAATCCAGCAAGACGCTATAATCAAGTAGATTCAGGGACCCGGCCAACGAGCCCCCTCTGCACTTACCGTCACCCAACTAGGCGCGATCATGTTCAATAGTCCTTTCGACTCGTTTGAGAACATCCTTGCCGAAGCCAAGGAAGAGCGTGATCAACTTGATCGACTGCTTCGGATTTCGACACCGAGGGAGCGTGTGTTGGTGGCGCTCATCGCCGTGCTCCTGGTCTCGTTCTGCACATGGCTTTTTCTCGGCAATGTGACGCGCAATCTCGCGGTCGAGGGCGTGATTATTGAACCCGACAAGCAGACATCGACAACGAACAATCTTTTGCAAGCGCTTGTCTGGCTCGAATCAGATATCGCGGAAGAAATAAGAGCTGGCATGTCGGCAACGATAGACATCCATTGGGCGGACGGGACGGCGAAGCGCCTTGAAGGCCAAGTCACGACATTTGCGCCTGTTGCCTTGCCCGACTGGTCGGCACGAGTTGAATCCGCGGCACCACTGACTATGCGCAAGGTCGACTTCGACATAGATACCGCGCTTGAGGGCGACTTCAGGCCGAGTTCCCTCAACGCAACGCAATGCCGCATCGTCATCGCATTGGAAAAGCAATCCCCACTGGCGCTCTTTGGGCTGAGAGGGAACTGACATGTCGCCCCGTGCTTCCAAGGGGGCAAGCCGTCAATCCGCAACAGAGCCCTCAAAACAACGGGTTGTGACACCAATTCTGCTGCAGATGCACGCCGCCGAGTGCGGCGCCGCTTGCCTCGGCAGCATACTCGCCTATTACGGGCGCAGAGTACCGCTGACCGAATTACGCGAGAAATGCGAAGTGAGCCGCGATGGCTCAAGCGCCGCGAGCATATTGCGTGGCGCGAGGCACTATGGTCTTGAATGCAGGGGCTTGAGTGCAAGTTCGGATCTGCTCAAGAAACTAAAGCTACCGGCAATCCTGTTTTGGCAATTCAACCACTTCGTGGTTCTGGAAGGATTCGACCGCAACAACTTCTACCTGAATGATCCGGCGACCGGACGACGCACTGTGTGCGCACAAGAGT
>CAZNYE010000352.1:0-5490 GCA_964577185.1 uncultured Pseudomonadales bacterium
GATTCCTTGCAGGAGCCCCCGTGCGCGGCGCGTCGATTTGGAGAGTCGGCGGCCTCTGGAAACCGCATCGCGTTCTATCGCCAAGCGTACTTCAGGGTGGCTCAAGACGCTCGAAAGGGCGCGGCGTTTCAGAGAAAGTTCTGGGCCAATGAGCGCGAGACGCTGGTTCTTGAAAATAACGCGGAGCAAGCGCGCCGTCCTGCGTCGTTCGCGCTTCTGGTCGCTGCTTGAATCAACGAGCCGAGAGAGATTGATGGCCGGTGCGAATGCGACATGAACCATCTTGCGATTCATGAAGATCTCAAAAAAACGCCTGAGTCGGGTGGTGGCGGTCCAGCGTTCCGACATCAAGATTCGGACGAAGGACATTTCATGATGCGGCGAACGGCTCCAAAACACCGTGACTGGAACGAGACGCACGGAATGCCCCTGCCTTGCGAGTTGATGAGCGTGCGTCAGCCCCTCTGGATATCGGCGCATGAGACTCCGTCGCAGGAACCACCCCACGTTTTGGCTCATGAACTCAAATTGACGAACCTCGCCATCGGCTTCCAGGAACTCTTCCGGGAGGGGTAGGTCGAGGCGCTCGGCGGTCGTTGACAGCACCGCGAGGTCGGTGAGCGCCGGTCGCGGAAGCATGTAGATCATGGTTCCGGCACCACCTTGGGGCGGTTCACCCGTGACCTGCGCGCGCACGAGCCGTCCCAATAGGCGCTTCAATACACCTAGGCGCCGAAACATGATCTACTGCCTCCTCCAACCTCCGTGTTTCTCGCGCATATCCCTACTGCACACATGACCACGGATTGCCGCAATTTGAGCGCACAATGAGGGGGACTTACTCCGCATACCTTGGGCTTGCGTGCGCGGTTGCTCGCCCCGCGGGCGAAGTGTGTGCGATCACATGGGTGTGTGGACGACGCTTACTACGGCGTAAGTTCGGCAAGTGATGGGGAAGTGCTAGCATAGCGGGTGTCATGATGAGGGTGAGGATGGTGGCGAAACAGAGGCCCCATACGATCCCTTGCGCCATCGGCGAGAGGAATCCAGAAACAAACCCATCTGAGATCACTGTTCTTTCGATAAGGTCAACGCTCATTCGATTGGCAAGCGGCAAGAGCCCAAACACGGTGGTGATAGTCGTGACCAAAACAGGTCGCAGCCTCTGAGCAGCTGTTCTCACGATCACTTGGACATAGTCAATGGTTGGGTGGTCCCGCCGTATCTGGTTGTAGGTGTGAATAAGGACTATGTTGTTGTTGACCACTATGCCGGCGAGCGCGACCACGCTCAAGCCAGTCAGGATGGCCGAAAAGGGCGTGTTCAGCACGATAAGCCCAAGCAATACACCGGCCGTGGACATGACAACGGCAGCGAGGATAAGCACCGATTGGTAGAAGCTATCGAATTGTGTCACCAGCATGACGAACATCAACAATAGCGACAAAATGAGGGCGACCAATACAAAATCCATCGCGTTTTCCTGCTCTTGGTTGGCGCCGAGAAACTGGATCTGGATATTCGGGCTGAAATCCTGACGATCAATCCAAGCCTTGATCTCCTGCACGAGGTCGTCCGGCAACACCCCCTTGGCCGCATCCGCATAGATGTACTCAGTTGGGATTCCGTTCTTGCGAACAAAGCTGTCGATCAATGGTACCGGCTCGATTCGTGCGAAACTCGATATAGGAATGGAGCCTTGCGGCGTGTTCACGCGCAAGTCGGACAACAATCCCAAGGCCCGCTTGTCGCTTGGGAACCTGACGCGAACATCTATTTCTTCGGTGAGGTCATCCGGACGGTACTTGCTGGCCAGAACGCCTTCGGTGAGGAATTGAACCATGGTGCCGACGGAAGTGACATCCGCCCCGAGTGCGGCCGCACGCGCCTTGTCAACCACGATCTTCCATTCAATAGAGGGTGGTGAAAGTGTGTCCTCCAAATTGATGACCCCGGGCAGTTCGGTCATGAACTGGCCCAGCTTCTCCACTGCGGGCTCTAGCAATACTCGATTGCGAGAGCTGAACTCGATTTGAACGGCTTTTCCAACCGGAGGGCCGGGTTCGTCCACGCGCACTTCAGTGCGAGCGCCGGACAACCTTGAAGCCCGCGTCCTTACGTCTTCAACGACATCCCAAGCTGAGCGGTCGCGATGCGATGATGGTTGGATTTCGAACATAATCCTCCCCACAACGTCGCTGCGCATTGAAGCGTTGCTGATGATGGTGCCACGAAAGGCGGCCGCGGTGATGTCTTCAACGCCTTCAATGTCAAGTAGATCCTGCTGCAGCTCATCGACAATCGCCGCAGTGTCCTTTACTGAGAGATTGCCCGGCACTATGACGGAAATCTCTCCGAATTCCGGTTCGATTTCTGCGAAAAAGCGAATTCCAAGGTCGCGCTCTCCATACTGCCAAAACACCAATATAAGGATTGAGACGCCTACCAACAGGGTGATTGGCGCATGCTGCACACACACCGCGACCGAACGGGCGTAAGCGCCGGTGAAGGTGCGTAGTCGCCGTGGATCTCCCTCTTCAAGCTGGCGAAGCATGCGCGCCAATGGGCTGTCGCGGCTTGGCCCCTTGCCAAAAAGCGCGCCCATTACCGGTCCAAAAACAATGGAATAAATGAGCGAACCGATGAGTACCAGCGTCACGGTGATCGGTAGATAGCGCATGAATTGTCCGGACACGCCCGGCCATAGAATGAGCGGAATGAAGGCGGCGAGTGTGGTGAAAATGGAAGCGGTGACCGGCCAGAACATTTCGCGGGCAGCGAGTGAATAGGCCTGCTTGCGCTCAACGCCCTCGGCCATCTTGCGGTCAGCGTATTCGGTAATGACGATGGCGCCATCGATGAGCATGCCGAGCCCCAGAATGAGGCCAAACATAACCATGAAGTTGAATGAAGATCCCAGCACAAAAAGCCACGTGAAGGTGAACATGAAGGTCACCGGAATCGCCAGCCCTACGATCAGTGCGCTTCGGATGCCGAGCGCGGACACCACTACAATGATGACCAGCGTCAGCGCGGTGAGGATGTTGCCCTGCACTTCGTTGACCATGGACTCGGCGAAGTAGCCTTGGTCCTGTGTGAAGCTCAAGTCCACGCTCGGTGGCAATTCGGCCTTGAAGCTCTCTGTGACCGCCTTGATCTTTTCGACCGCGTGAAGCGCGTTGGTGTCAGGCGTTCGCAGCGCCAATATGCTGACGCCCGGCTTGCCGTTGATCCAGGCAAGACTCGCATCGTCTCGATAGACACGTCTGACCTCGGCAACGTCGCTCAGGGTCACCACCGTGTTTTCCACGCTCTTGATCGGCAGATCGCGGAAATCCTCAAGTGACTCTATGATGCCTGGCACAGACATGCGAAACCTGCCATCCCCAGAATCTAGGGAGCCTGCTGGAATAACACGGTTATTGCGCTGCACCACCGAAAAGAGCTCCTCGAGCGACAGCCCGTAGGATTCGAGTAGCAAAGGATCCACCAGAGCCTCAATGATCTCAGTGCGTTCTCCGTCGATGCGCGCCTCGCGAACCTCGGTAAGTTGATCAAGTTCCTCCGCAAGGCGTACGGCGAGCGACTGCAATACCCGATGGGGCACCTCTTCCTCGCCGATGAGATTCACCACGATCATTGGCCAGTCATTGAACACGCTCCCCGAGACAAAGGGTTCCTCCATGTCCGCAGGCATTTCCCGGCGGGCGCGTTCTATTGCATCGCGAACCTCCGATTCCACCATGTCCACGTTCGCTTGTTCGTAAAACTCGGTCAGTAGCGTGGCACCGCCTTCGTAGGCGTAGGTGGTGAACTCCTTCAGATGTTCAAGCCCGAGTATTTCGGGCGCGACCGGCCGGGCGAGCATTCGGTCCGCATCGCTCGGAGAGATTCCAGGTAGAAAGAGATTGGTGACCACGAAGGGGATACTGATGTCTGGATCCGGTTCGACCGGTATCGAGGCGCGTGAATAGATGCCGGATATGGTGATCACCAGCATGACCAGCAACGTGGTGCGAGAGCGACGAATCGCAAAGTCGATGACGTTGCGCATGTTGCTCTTGCTAACCTGCCGGCGTCTCAACCAAACCGGTGCTGGCGGAGGCCGATGCTTCTTCGAGCGTGAGAACGTCTTCGCGGACACTCAAGGCAGAGACATCCTCGGGCTTTACGGCTTGGCCGGGTACCAGTGTTCCTTGACCACGCACCACGAGCTGTGCGACCTTCGGCAAGCCGGTGACGAAGAAGCCAGTTTCATCATCGCGCAGAATCTCTATGCCATGAAATTCCGCGCGATTATCTGAACTGACGGTGTAAACGCCGAGACGTCCAACATCATCAAGGCGTAGTAGGTTGGGCGTGATTCGATGTGCCAATACCGGGCGCAAGGGCACTCTAATTTCGGCTGTCACACCGCTTCGAAATGATTGGCTAGGATTGGGCACCTGCACTTCCACTTTGTAGGTGCGTGTGCCGTCTCTGCTGTCGCGCCCGAGAAAGCTGATGTGCCCGGTGATTATCTCACCTGAAATGAGCTCCGCGGTTGCTTCATCTCCAATCTTAAGCGAGCTCACTTCGAATTCTGAGACTCTGCCAACCACCAACATTGGATCAAAGTCAAGCATGGTCACGCAGACATCGCCGCGCTTGAGAAAGTCTCCAACCTCGGCAGCTGTCTCTTCGACGACGCCCGTAAATGGAGCACGAACCCGTGTGCGCTCCAAGGAGATTCGATTGCTCGTTTCAGTTGCCTTGGCGCGTGCCAGATGCTCTGTGCGATTCGCGAGCTCGACATTGGAAATCAATCCCCTTTGGTGGAGCTCACGCGCACCGTCGTAGTCAAGCTGCGCCCGCGCTCGTGTGGCTATGGCTTCTTCGAGCCTGACCTGACGGTCTTCTATTGCGAGTTCGCACAAGAGGTCTGTCTCACTGACCTTTTCGCCGCGCTCCACTGGACGCGCCTCGACTCGTCCATCGGTTTCTGTACGCACCATGACGCTGCGCTTGTTCCTCGTGAAGCCTCTGAGTGTCACGATAGGACTGGTTTCTCGAGCCGTGCTGATCAGAGTTCGAACACTGGTTGGACCGGCATCCCTGCTGGCAGCTTCAAAGGCGACATTGCGTTCTGCGATGGTGAGCGATACTTCCCTTTCATTGAAAAACAAACCGGACGCGAGCCAAATCGCCATTGCAGCGGCAATGGCGATGGCGAGCAGATTTGAAGTTCTAAACCTAAGCTTTGGCATATGCGCTCTTCTTGCTTTCTTCGCTCCCATTACCGGCTTGAGGTGAATCCTGCGCCGAAAATTGAATGCCCCTCAATGCGCTACACACTTGTCGAGTATTTGAAGCGCCTAGTGTGCAGATGGACAAATGGTCACAACTTTTTCGGACAACAAGCACACTATTTTACCCCGGTGAACGATCGCAGCGTAAGGCACACTTGAACCTAATCCCCACTGGTCGGTGAATGAAGGCGGTTACGTCGGG
>CAZNYE010000353.1:0-2800 GCA_964577185.1 uncultured Pseudomonadales bacterium
GTTCGCGCCGGTGTTGAAAGCCTCTTTGGCGGAGGTCGGGGCGTGAGTTCCTTCCTGCGCTTGAGCGGCCGCTACGACGGCGGCGACGGAATCACGGGCGGTGGCGCAGAGGTCGCGGCGGGATTGAAATTCAATTCCGACAGGTTCACCGGCGAGATCAAGGGCCGCTATCTACGCGCCTTTGAGGATGGAGAGAAGGAGGAGACCGGCGTTTCCGCGGTGCTCAATCTCAAAGGACGGTCCGATGGCACTGGTTTGTCCTTCACTCTGGTGCCAGAATGGGGCAACGCCGAAGCGAGCCCGTTCGAACTATGGGGGGCGGAGCGAATCGATGCCTTGAATCAGCGAGCCTTGTATGCGGAGCGGGATCTCATGGTCAACAGCAAGCTCTCATGGGGACAGCATCTGGAACGGCGGAACATGCTGGTGTCTCCGTTCGTGAGCTATGTCAACCGGGGGATGGGCGAGGATGTGAGCCTCGGCGTGGCACTTGATGGACGCCTCTCCTTTGAGATGGCGGTTACACGGCGACAGACCCTGGCGCAGGGCCTGGATCATATGCTGGCGATCAAATTCCGATTGAACCCGAAGGAGTGATACAGCGGAATGAATTGAATCAGCGAGCTCACAGAAGTTCTATCCTCATGGCAAATCCGGGCGCGACCAGTGCCACCCCCGCCACCTACCAAGATGTGCTCGATGCGCCGCCGCACATGGTCGCGGAACTCATCGGCGGGACGCTTTACACCATGCCGAGGCCCGCGATACCGCATTCATTGGCGAGCTCCGCATTGGGAATAGAGTTGGGAGCTCGTTTTCATAAGGGACGAGGCGGTCCCGGAGGCTGGTGGATTCTCTTTGAGCCTGAATTGCACTTGGGAGATGACGTGGTTGTGCCCGACCTCGCGGGATGGCGGAGGAAGCGTGTCCCAGTAATGCCGGATGCCGCCTATTGGACCACTCGGCCGGACTGGCTGTGTGAAGTGCTTTCGCCGAGCACCCGCGTCATGGACCTCGGCCCCAAGCGCAACATCTACGCCCGTGAGGGCATCCCGCACATGTGGCTGATCGACGCGAACGAGCGCCGCTTGGATGCCTTCGAATTGCGCGACCGGGAATGGTCACTTTTGGCGAGGCTCCACGGAGATCAAGAGGTATCCCTGCCACCCTTCCAGGCCGTCAGCTTTTCGCTCGGTGAACTTTGGGTAGATTCAGGCGTGCCTAGGGCGCCTGGTCGCCATCGCGAGATTCACGACAGCGCGGCTGCCGCCTGACTGCGTCTACCGGCAGCCTTCCTCAATTCTGGGGGTGGCCAGCAAAACTAGATCAATACTACTCTGCCCTTTCGATTGTGGTCAGCTCGTCGACGAGGCGCAAGGAGCTTGCCAAGGGTTTTTCAGAAAGCATGTGTACACTAATAGTAGTTACTAGTAGAGATAATATATTGAGCGCGACATTTTGGCGATGGAGCGGGTTGACAAGCCAGTGCTCTTGAAGCGCCTGGTTGAATTGGGTGCCGAGTTCTCAGGCCAAGTCCTCTCCTATACCAAGATGGTTGGTCAACTTGACGACGCCGGGAACACGACCACACTTGCACGATACCTCGACCTTCTGGAAAGGTGTGGCCTGCTTGTCGGGCTTCACAGATATGAAGGTGGGATGCGGAGGAGACGAGCTTCTAGCCCCAAACTACTCGTTCTCAATTAACCAACTTGTTCCCAGGTACACGGTTAGTCCCGGTGCGAATGGACACGGGATGCTGGTAGTCCTTTGGTTTGGACCTGAATACTGCACCGCTGGACCCGAAGGGCGGAAGCCGGATACCCCGAAGGCGCTGCGAGACCAACTCCTCGCAACCCTCTCTAAGGATCGGGCGCGAAAGATCAGTGTGCCAGTCGTAGACGTGTCTAGGCGCTAAGTGTCGGCTGGGATTTGAGTGAGTACGGCTCGGATGCCACCACATGTTCTGAGGAATTCGTGCAGTTCAACGGGGAAGTACCGAGTTTTCCATTTCCGAGTCCAAAGACATCACAGTCACTTGCCGTCAGGTTGTAAAGTGGTTAGCCACGTTCGGCACGGATTTTGGTAAAGCCATACACGCCCAGCGTTATGAGTCGTGCGGAGCGACACCCCCCCAGCGAGAGAAACAAGCGCATCGGCTCGTCCGTGAGTGGTGCGAAGCCAAATCGCTCGTAGAAGTGTTTCGCGCTGTCATTCGCAGCATCCACGATCACGGCATGCATGGCAACCGTCTCGGCGGCAGCCGAGACTCGCTTGATTGCATCTGCGACTAGCAGGTGTCCGATACCCTGTCCGTGAACAGAAACATCAACCGCCAACCGACCAATCAGAGCACAGGGCACCGGATAATACGGTAGCTTCTTGGACTGTCTTGCCCTCAACGGAGGCAGCCCGCTCGATGCGCCGTTTCGCCGACACGCTTAGCTGCAAGTTGATGTGCTCCTTGTGGGCAGCGTTGATTTTAGGCATGAATGCTGTCCTCTCGCATGTCGAATGTACGTCGTTCTAGTGTCTTCTGCAAGCTGCTTGATTGGAAGGAGTGGCCGAGAGTCTGAAGTTTGTGCACCCCAGAATAAGGTGTTGGCAACATGTGAAGAACACCTCACCTCAATTCTGATACGGTAAGCAGATGGAAAAGATCACTTTTAGAGGACTGAGAAATCGCGCTGCTGCCGTGTTCGACCGAGTGTTGGCCCGGCAGTGCTTGAGAATGTCGCCGTCCGAAAGACACTAGCCGAGCTTCGTCCGGTGCCAAGGCAGTCGACAAATGCCACCGTGT